>PWPZ01000110.1 GCA_003556985.1 Bacteroidota bacterium | reverse complement strand
GATAACTATGAGTGACCTTTATGAGAAAAAGGTACTGAGACACGTATCCACCTACCAGAGAGTCAAGTATTATATCCGTAAAAAGAAAAGATAACATTTCCGGCCTCTGCCTTCCGCAGATACTGCAGGAAACCTGATCAGGTACTTCCATTGCAGTCGAAGGCAACATTGCAATATTCCGTTAATGCCCGGCACTTTTGGAATCAGGCCGGCAGGATAAGCCGTTTTTTCAAAAGAGGAATGTTTTGTCAGTAAGAACGCTGGTTACGGGCTTCAATATAATTAATAAATGATGTATTGACAACCTTATTACCCCCGGGAGTGGGATAATTTCCAGTAAAATACCAGTCTCCCCTGTCATTGGGACAGGCCTTGTGCAGGTTTTCTATTGTCTGGAATACAATTTCAACCTCGGCCTTCAGATCCTCCGGCTTTAAAAGCTCGGTTATCTTTGCAGAAATCTCTTCTGGAGTAAAAGACCTGTATATTTCTTTTACATGGTTAACTATTTGTTCACCAGGTAAATACTGCTGTTTTTTGGAAAGCCGGTATACCTCACTTATAATATCTTCCCTGCCCGAATCACGAAGAAGTTCAATGGCAGCATGAAATGCAATAAAATCGGTAAGCTTGGTCATGTCAATACCATAGCAATCAGGATAACGGATCTGCGGTGAGGAGGAGACAATTACTATTTTCCTGGGAGACAGTCTGTCGAGTATGCTTAAAATACTTCGCTTAAGCGTTGTACCCCTTACAATGGAGTCGTCGATAATAACCAGGTTGTCAACGTTTTCTTTCACCGTGCCGTATGTAATGTCATAAACATGACCTGCCAGGTCCTCACGTGCATTTTCCTGGGAAATGAAGGTTCTTAACTTAACATCCTTTATTGCAATTTTTTCTACCCTGGGCCGTGAAGCTATAAGGCTTTTGACCTCCGATTCGGTAAGCTTGCTCCCCTTGTTAAGAATTTTTCTTGTTTTTTCCTCCAGCATGTGGTTCTCTATCCCCTTAATCATACCGTAAAACGCCGACTCTGCGGTATTTGGAATATATGAGAACACGGTGTTGACCAAATCATTATCAATGGCTTTTAAAATCCCTGGAGTGAGAAGTTCACCCAGCATTTTGCGCTCACGGTATATATCGGCATCGCTGCCGCGGGAAAAATATATCCTTTCAAAGGAGCAGGCAGAACGTTTTTGGGGGGGACGGATCATTTCATTGAAGATTCTGCCGTCTTTTTTAACCAGAAGTGCATTGCCCGGTGAAAGCTCTTTTACCTGATCAATTGGTACATTCATCACGGTCTGTATTACCGGTCGTTCGGAAGCCGCAATAACAATCTCATCATCCTGATAATAAAATGCAGGCCTTATTCCCCACGGATCACGGGTAACAAACATATCTCCATGACCAATTATGCCTCCAATGGTATAGCCGCCGTCCCAGTCCTTGCTGGAAATCTCAAGAACCTTGTTAACATCAAGATTCTTTTCAATAAGTCCCGATATTTCCTGGTTTGTATATCCCTCGTCTTTATACTTTCTGAACAAATTCTGGTTCGCCTCATCCAGAAAATGACCGACTTTCTCAAGGATGGTAACGGTATCGGAATATGCCTTGGGATGCTGGCCAAGCTCTATAAGTTTATGAAATAGCTCATCTGTGTTGGTGAGGTTAAAATTGCCGGCAAGAACCAGATTACGGGATTTCCAGTTATTTTCCCTCATTACGGGGTGAACATGGTCTATGGTTGTATTTCCAAAGGTGCCATAGCGGTTGTGACCAAGATATATCTCCCCGGCAAATGGAATATTGTCACGGGCAAAAGCCGGATCATTGAATAAATCAGGGGCCTTTTCCTTAAGACTGTTAAAATGCTTATGGATCTTGCCAAATACATCATTAATTGAAGAAGGGGAATTGGAGCGCCGACGGAACAAGTATGGTTTTCCGGGTTTAAGGTCAAATTTAATACTCACCACCCCGGCACCGTCCTGACCCCGGTTATGTTGTTTTTCCATCAGGAGGAAAAGCTTATCCAGCCCGTACCTCCAGGTTCCGTATTTTTCCTGGTAATATTCAAGAGGCTTGAGCAGCCTTATCAGGGCAATACCACATTCGTGCTTAAGTAATTCAGTCATCAATTACAAAATTAATGTAAAAGTAACGATTTAATCCGCGATTTCGACGCTCAGGAGTCATAATGGAAAAGAATCTTCTTCTCCCGTAAAGCAGTCGATGGGATCAAAAAATAATTTAAAGGATATATTCGCCAAAAACCCTGCAACCTTAATCAATGGGAGGTAAGTTGATCCTGTCGCTTATTATAAAAGCATATGGATAAGTCCTGCTGATTTCTCTCTGAAGCTTGAGTGCCTCACTCCTTGTTCTGAAATCGCCTACATAAACTTTCCAGTTAGGCGCATCCCAAACCATGTAGGTGTTTATATCGGGATAATTTTCAAAAAACCGGGCCGTAACATTCTGGGCATTGGAGCGTGAATCCTGGCCGGACTGGGAAAAAATTCTTATACGGAACCCGGGGATACCATCACTGTTTTCATTTATAGAAATATGCCGCCTGACCAGTTCATTGATCCGCTCATCCTGGTTAATATTCAGCCGCCCTTCAGTTTGGTGTTGTGAATTGTTATCTAAAAAACTAACCTGAGAGAAACCAAATTCCTGGCTGAGAAAAAGAAACAGGAACGCTATGCATATTAATTTCATCAGTAAATATTTAAAATTTTAACAGGACAAATCAAAAGATAAACAGGTCCAATGATCGATTTATTGTGCAAAGTGAACCGGTCGTTGAGTTCCTGCCCTGCCGCCCGACTTTTGCTCATGGATGCGGTTAAAACTGCCCCATGATATATTATTTATTGATCGTGCAAGATAATGATTTTTTACCATAATGGAGGCGGAGAGTCTCAAAACGAAGCGTGCCGTATTCCCCCGGCAGGGTAAAAGGGTTTATCGGCAGCCAATCAAAAAGGTTTATCAGGGGCAGGTTCAACATTCAGGATTAAACAATCCTCTTTGAGGGCGGTTTTCAAAACTATCATAAACCGGGATCAGCGGCGGTCCAGATTTACGCGGGACGTTTCATCAACCGGTATTGTTCTTGAAAAAGGGAAGGAACGTACTTTTATTGTACCGGTAACAGTTACTTCTGCATTCCTGTCAAGAAAAAAATTATAAACAGACAGGGCTCCTCTGAGAATATTTGAAAACTCTGCCTGGAGAGGAAAAGTATAAAGTTCAGATGACCTTGATGGTATCATCACATTCTCAGCATTGCGAATATTGCCTACAGATTCATTATTTATGCTGACATCAAGATTGACATCCGTAATCCTGTACCTGAATGCCGTAGGATTATCGATGGTTAATATAACATCGAAATCGACAGCCCGTGTTGTTATCCGGCTGATCTTAATATCCTCTATATCGCCCACATCAATATCTTCGAATCCGGAACAGGATGGTAAAAATATAGCAACCCATAACAGGACTGCCGGAAATAAAGGTCTTTTAATTAATCTCATAATGACCCTAAATATAGTAAAATAACGGTCAACCAACATAAAATTCTTCCGGCATTATGATTTTTGTATAATAGACTTTCGGGATACACCCCTAAGGTTTCCCCATTTATTAAATATCCGAAGCGCTAAGTACAGTATGTGTAATTGTTCTTTTTGCTATTTTCTTCAGATGAGAAATTGATTTTATCGATTTTTCATGCTTAAATCAATTCTTTTAGCATTATTTATATAGATGAAAAATTCATGTAAATTTCTCCTGTAAAAACAAGAGTCAAAATTTCGTGAATAAGTTACAAAATTTTGACAGACAGGAGGAACCGCTTCGCTTTCCCATGAATTTTTTTCATCCGTCTGTGTGTATTTTCGGATAAAAAAAATTCATGTACATTTAAACCCTGAAAAAGAGCATGAATTTTACCGTAATAACTAATAAAACCAGGCCTGTGGCGGATTGCCGTGCCATTAAAAGCTTTTAATGTATAATTAAACACCCATGAAGATATTAAAAAACACCCGGAATTTTCTCTCAAGAGTTTTTTCAAGATCACTGGATTATATAGAAATAATCGGCAATAAACTCCCCCACCCGGCCACGATTTTTGCAATGCTTGCCGGTATCGTCATTTTGCTTTCCACCCTGACATACTGGGCAGGGACCTCGGCGGTTCATCCGGTAGATGAGAGTTTGGTTACAGTAAATAATCTTCTGAGTGCCGATGGTATCAGGTGGATGTACACCAACCTGCTTGACAATTTCCTCCGGTTTCCTCCCCTGGGCTACGTCCTGGTCGTTATGATAGGGATCGGTCTTGCAGAAGGTACCGGGCTTTTCGCCGTGCTGATAAGATCTCTCGTACTCAGTGCTCCCCCAAAACTTATAACCTATGCTATAGTGCTGGCAGGTATTATCAGCGGACTTGCGGTTGAGGCGGGTTATGTTATCCTGATACCACTTGGAGCAATGCTTTTCCATGCCCTGGGAAGGCATCCCATGGCGGGGCTTGCTGCCGCTTTTTGCGGAGTGAGCGGCGGCTTTGGGGCCAACTTTCTCATTGGATCCGTAGACCCCATACTTGCAGGGATTTCCACCTCTGCCGCCCAGCTCATCATTGAAGATATGGTTGTCAATCCTGCCGTTAATTACTACTTCATGATAGCATCAAGTTTTGTGGTTCTTTTTGTAGGAGCATGGGTTACAGACAGCATAGTCGAGCCCAGGCTTGGTACATATAAAGGCTCCACAGAGAAGTTTACCATTGACAGGCTGACCTCCAAAGAGAACCGGGGATTGAGGTGGGCAGGTATTTCGGTATTGATTTTCGTGGCGCTGATGAGCCTGACAGTAATTCCGGAAAACGGCATATTCAGGGACCCCGAAACCGGATCGGTTCTCCATTCTCCCTTTTTTGACGGGATAATAATAGGCATACTCCTTTTCTTTTTCATACCCGCTCTTGTTTACGGTGCAATAGTGGGGACCATCAAAAACGACAAGGATCTGATGAAGCATATTATAAGGTCCATGTCGGGCATGGGAGGCTATATTGTACTGGTATTTTTTGCCGCCCAATTTGTTTATTTTTTCAATCACAGTAACCTTGGATTGATAATTGCGATAAAGGGAGCTTCAGGACTGGTTGATATCGGCTTTACGGGTCCGATGCTGATCGTTGCCTTTGTTTTCCTTTCTGCCTTCATAAACCTGTTTATGGGCAGCGCCTCGGCCAAATGGGCGATAATAGCACCTATCTTCATTCCCATGCTTATGCTTCTTGATAATCCCTATCATCCGGGAATAACCCAGGCCGCCTTTCGCATAGGTGATTCGCTAACCAACCTCATTACGCCGATGATGAGTTATTTTGCACTGATCGTGACTTTTGCCCAGAAATACGATGAAAAATACGGGATCGGAACCATTATCTCCACAATGCTCCCCTATACCATTTTCCTGACCATATTCTGGACATTGCTGATGGTAATATGGATTTACCTGGGGATTCCGCTGGGACCTGACGGACCGATCTTTATTGAATAAAGCGGCTGATGCTGCACAATATTTGTTATACTGACGGTGTGGCAGGATACTGATATCCAGATTAAACGATGTCAAAGATTCTGCACTGTAAGAGTCAGGAGCGGCGATGGCCGCACAGCAAGAAACCGTTCTTTTGCCAGCGACTGTAATGACGCAACGTTGCGGCAGACTTAAGGCAGGATCGTCAGGTAAACTATTCCATGGCTTTTACAACCTCATCGGTGATATCCAGATTATGATATACATTCTGAACATCTTCATCATCTTCAAATTCCTCAATGATCTTTAATACCTTAACGGCAGAATCGGTATCAAGCTGTTTGAGGTCATTCGGTATACGCCTGAGCTCGGCATTTTCAGAATCAATTCCCAGGTCCTCGACTTTTTTCCTGACATTACCGAATTCTTCCATCGGGGTGGTTATATAATAAATACCGTCGCTTATCTCAATATCTTCGGCGCCGGCATCAATTACCTCAAGCTCAAACTTTTCCTTATCTTCAATATTTTCTCCATTAACAGTTATTACCCCTTTCCTATCGAAAAGGAATCCCAGCGATCCGTGTGTACCCAGATTGCCGCCTCTTTTATTGAAAACAGACCTGATGCTACCTACGGTACGAAGATGATTGTCGGTAAGGCATTCAATAAATACTGCTACTCCGTTAGGTGCATAACCCTCAAAGGTGGCTTCCTGCAGATCGGACGGGTCTTTATCAGCCTTGTTGATAGCTCTTTGAATATTATCCTTGGGCATATTTGCCCCTTTCGCATTTGCAATTGCAAGTCTGAGTGCCGGGTTTGCTTCGGGGTCCGATCCCCCGAGCTTCACTGAAATTTCTATTTCTTTTACAATACGGGAAAAGATCTTGGAGCGTTTTGCATCAAGAGCTCCCTTTTTCCTTTTAATTGTTGACCATTTACTATGACCTGACATATTATTTTAATTTTACGGTAAAGATAAAAGTTTCCGGATTTTTTTCATAACAGCAACCCGTTACTTCCGGTACACTGCATCAGTTGACCGGCAGCTCCTAAACCTGTCAAATATAACAGCAACCGGTCAGTCCGCGTTTATGAAAAGACGGCCGTCAAGAATTAGTTTTTTTATTAAAATTGCTACATGTAACTTTGCAGATAATTATATATTTCAAAGAAATGACTTCAAAATCACCACATAATGCATTACCCGATAGTATCAGGGAAGATGACAGTTATATTCTGCGTAAGCTTTATATAGAAACTTACGGTTGCCAGATGAACGTGAACGACTCGGAAATTGTTGTTTCAATCATGAAGGACAACGGTGTTGACCTGACTTCAGATATCAATCAGGCCGACATCATTTTAGTAAACACCTGCTCCATTAGAGAAAATGCCGAGCAAAGGGTATGGGGCCGGCTTGATGTTTTCAGGCAGATAAAGGCCAAAAAGCCCGATCTCATGGTTGGAGTTATTGGCTGCATGGCCGAAAGGCTGAAAGAGAAATTACTTGAAAATGAAAAGCTTGTTGACCTTGTGATAGGGCCGGATGCATACAGGGAATTGCCGTCACTTTTACAAGAAGCAGGCACCGGACAGAAGGCTATAAACGTTTTACTCAGCCGTGAAGAGACCTACGCAGATATCAGTCCCGTAAGAACCGACAAAAACAATGTATCAGCTTTTGTTTCCATTATGAGGGGCTGCAACAATTTTTGCGCCTATTGTGTGGTGCCCTATACCAGGGGCAGGGAGCGCAGCAGGGATGCAGGGTCCATTCTCAGGGAAATCGGCGAACTCAATGAACAAGGATACCGGGAGGTTACCCTGCTCGGGCAGAATGTTAATTCATACAGACGCGATAAACTCCCGGGCAACGGATCTCTGGATTTTTCAGATCTGCTTGAAAAAGCTGCATTGGAATACCCGCATATGCGTTTTCGTTTCTCAACCTCCCATCCCAGGGATATAAGCGATAAACTGCTGCATGCCATTGCCCGTAATTCCAATATATGCAAACATATACACCTGCCGGCTCAATCAGGCAGCAGCCGGATACTTAAATTAATGAACAGGGGATACACCAGGGAGGAATACCTGGAAAGAATAGCTGCAATCCGCAGAATAATAAAAGATTGTGCAATATCGACCGATATCATTGCCGGCTTCTGTACGGAAACGGTGCAAGATCACCAGCAGACACTAAGCCTTATGGAAGAAGCGGCGTATGACTTCGCCTTTATGTTCAAATACAGCGAGAGGCCGGGAACCGATGCGGCTGAAAAACTTGTGGATGATGTTCCGGAGGAGGTCAAATCTGAAAGGCTCAGCGAGATAATCAAGCTGCAAAGTACCCTTTCCGCCCGAAGCAAAGAGGCAGATACGGGAAAGACCGTAGAAGTGCTGGTTGAGGGGACCTCGAAAAAATCAGAGCATGAGCTTTATGGCAGGAATTCGCAGAACAAGGTGGTTGTATTCCCAAATAACGGCTTTAAGCCGGGAGATTACGTAAACGTAAAAATCACCCGGTTCACTCCTGCAACCCTTATTGGGGTGCCTGTTCAGCAATAAATATCAAATTTTGCCCGGTCCGGACATATCATAATCAACGGGCACATGACAATATGGAAATCCAGCGACAATCTGTAAGCCCTGCCGGAACCGGTCACAAAAAGTACAGGCAGCCCGAACGGGTTATTATCCCTTCTGTGCTGCCGGTTTTAGCAATCGCGGCATTTCCGGCATCCGGTTTACTGAATACCTTACAGGTGTCCCTGACTAAAGCGCCAGACCAACAGTAAATCCGAAGCGTACTCCGAATCCATCAAAAAATCCGGTATCCCAATCGTAGCCATCACCATCGGCACCCTTGAAGTTGAGCGAAGCATATGAAGGCCCTATGAAAGCTTCAAGACTGATTACATTTGACAGGACCCTTTGCGTACCAACAAGCAAACCACCACCCATTGCCGAGATAGTAGCAGATGCATCGTTAACTTCAGTAGACAGGTCAAAGTTCTGATAACGCAGGAAAGGCGCTACATATATGCCAGAAGGAGCCTGCCTTGCTTCAGAAACATAGTACCTGAATTCAGGTGTGATTCCAAAACCCCTGAACCTGGTATCGGAGATGGAGGCGCCAGAATAAAAGAACCCAAGCTGGACACTCATGTCCTCGTTCAGGGCTCTTTCATAAAAGAATGATCCGGTGCGCACCAGCGGACTCATAGGGTTAGCCTTGACAAGGTTTTGTTTTGCCTGTTGTGCGTTAGCAGAAACTGTTACACAAAAAACGGCAACAAGCACTAAAAAAATCCGGTAATATTTTCCCATCGTATAAAATTTAGTTATGTTATTTTTATCTTGCATTGATACGCAACCTGCGGTAAAAAGATACATAAAATGATAAAATAATTTGGAGCCGGGAATTATAGCCTGGGTAATGCCTCTGTGAAATTATTTCCCATTTTCATCTATCCTTATGCCCAATTCCTTAAGCTGTTCGGGAGCCAGGCCGGAGGGAGCGTCGATCATGAGGTCCCTGCCCGAGTTATTCTTGGGAAAGGCTATCACATCCCTTATGGTGCTGCAACCGGCAAAGACGGCAACCCAGCGGTCAAAACCGAAGGCAACCCCGGCATGTGGCGGTGCCCCGTAACGAAAAGCTTCCATTAGGAACCCGAACTGTCTTCGGGCCTGCTCATCAGTAAAGCCGAGCTTTTCGAACATTTTTTTCTGAAGATGTTCATTATGTATACGTACCGAACCGCCGCCTATCTCGACGCCGTTTATAACCATGTCGTAAGCGTTTGCGCGGACATCCAGGGGAGCAGTATCCAGAAGCGGAATATCTTCAGGCCTCGGAGAGGTAAAAGGGTGATGTTTTGCGTATAATCTTTGGGTCTCCTCGTCCCATTCAAAAAGCGGGAAATCAACAACCCAGAGGGGAGCAAAGTCGTTTTCGCCCACCAGCTGAAGCTGCCGGCTCATTTCAAGCCTCAATTCAGACAACGCTTCCTGGGTTGGAACGCGGTCGCCCGCCATAATCAAAAGCATATCGCCGGGCCTGGCCCTGAAAATCTCTATCCACTTCCTGATTGCTTTTTCATCATAGAATTTATCTACAGACGATTTAATGGTACCATCCTCATTATATTTGACATATACCAGTCCCTTCGCCCCGATCTGGGGTCTTTTCACAAATTCGGTGAGCCAGTCTATCTGCTTCCGGGTATATGATGCACACCCGTTGGCACAAATACCTCCGGTATAGCCGGCACTGTCGAAAACCTGAAAATTATGGCCCCCGACATAATCGGTTATCTCAACCAGCTCCATTCCAAACCGTATATCCGGTTTGTCTGTGCCGTAACGCTCAATCGCCTCGCTAAAGGTTAATCGGGGGAAGGGGCCGTTAAAAGAAATTGATTTCACTTTCTGGAACAGGTGTTTGGCTAGCCCCTCAAAGGTGTTCAGCACATCTTCCTGTCCGGCAAATGCCATTTCACAGTCCACCTGGGTGAATTCGGGCTGACGGTCGGCCCTCAGGTCTTCATCCCGGAAGCACTTAACGATCTGGAAATACTTATCGTAACCTCCAACCATAAGCAGCTGCTTAAAAAGTTGGGGCGATTGCGGAAGTGCGTAAAACTCTCCCCGGTTCATCCTGGAAGGGACAACAAAATCCCTGGCTCCTTCCGGGGTGGATTTGATCATAACCGGTGTTTCTATCTCAATAAAATCCTGCTCATCCAGATATTTTCTAATTTCCACAGCCATCCGGTGGCGCAGCTTCAAATTCCTTTTCATTGGATTTCTCCTCAAATCAAGATACCGGAATTTCATCCGCAGCTCCTCGCCTCCATCGGTCTCATCTTCAATGGTAAAAGGAGGTAGTACCGATGCATTGAGTACCTTAAGCGACCGGACTTCTATTTCTATATCTCCTGTGGCCATGCGGGGATTCTTGTTGGAACGTTCCCTGACCTTGCCGGTGGCCTGAACAACAAATTCGCGTCCCAGCTCCCTGGCTTTCCCGCATAACTCCCTGTCGGTATCAAGATCAAAAAAAAGCTGGGTAATTCCATACCTGTCGCGCAGATCAATAAAAGTCATCCCTCCGTGATCACGGGAGCGCTGCACCCATCCGCTCAGTGTAACATCAATATTTACATGGTCCAGGTTCAGTTCCCCGCAAGTATGTGTTCTGTACATTTTATAATAATTGGTTTATTTGCTAAATTAAGAATATTTTTGCATTTACTTTCTGAATGGCAAAATAAGTAATAAAGGCAGACTTCACCAATTAGCGGCAGATGGACATACCTCTTTTTTCGGACTCTTATTTTATGAAGGAAGCTCTCAAGGAAGCTCAGGCAGCTTATGAAAAGGATGAGATACCTGTGGGAGCCGTGATAGTTTGCAATAATATTATAGTGGCCAGGGCTCATAACCTGACCGAAGCCCTTAACGATGTCACGGCTCATGCCGAAATGCAGGCTTTCACTGCTGCAGCCGGGCATATTGGCGGCAAATTCCTGTCGGAATGCACTTTATATGTGACCCTGGAGCCATGTGTTATGTGTGCCGGAGCAGCCTACTGGACCAGGATCGGAAGGATAGTCTGGGGAGCCGCTGATGATAAGAGGGGCTTCACCCTTTCGGGGGAAAGGGTGCTTCATCCCCGTACAAAAACCGACAGCGGGGTCCTTAAAACTGAATGCTCTTCGATCCTGAACCGTTTTTTCAGGGGCAAAAGGAAAACAGACAGAGACAATATCCCGCCGGAACCCGGCATGAACTGATATCATATTATAACCATTGCAAAGTTTAGGTTCCCCGATAGATAGAACAGGGGATCCCCCTCCTGGAGATGGCAAAACATCCCGAGGCCCGCCCTGCAGTCCTCAATCCCCGAGGGAATGAAACTCCCAAAAAAAGGCTGCCCTTAGGAGGCAGCCTCTTGAAATCATAAATATTTAACGCAGATTCTTATTTTTCTTTTTTGAAGGTCATACACCATGATAACTGGTAAAGATCTGAATCCGGGTTTCCAATATTTTCTCTTTCATACGCAGAAATAACCGGAACCATCAGGTCATCACCCGGCTGCCAGTTTGCCGGTGTAACAACGTTTTGGCTATTATAGGTTGTCTGCAGGGCAATCAAGGTTCTCCTTAATTCATCAATGTTCATACCTACTTCAAATGGATAATGAAACAGCGCTCTTAATTTGTTATTTGGATCAACTATAAAGAGCCCCCTGAAACTTCCCAGTTTCACTTCAGGATTGGTCATACCATAAAGATTTGCTATTTTATAGAAGCCATCTTCAACAAGGGGAAAATTAACTTTCACTCTGCCCCTGTCTTTATAATTAACCTCTTCCACTACCATTTTCCAGCTCTTTCCTTGCTCCAGTATATCTGAAACAATTATTATCAGTTTTGCATTTAAATCATCAAAACTGTCCTGCTGATATGCAAGTTCGATTAACTCAGATGTACATACAGGTGTATAAGCCTTTGGTTGTGCGATCAGTATTTTCCAGCTTAACCCAAAGTCTCCCGGGAAATCAATTTCACCGTTGGTAGACTGAGCCACAAATGAAGGAACCTCAACCCCGATCAGAAGGGTCTTCCCGGTCTTATTATCCTGTGCCCAGGCCGGCATAATGAATAATAAGAACAATGCAGTCAATAAAATCCCTTTTTTCATGATAATAGGTTTTAGTTAAACATTAAATAATTATAAGAAACAGAACCTGAATCAAATGATTTATTAATTAAGATCAGTTTAATGCTCCCAAACCTTTAGTTTTAATAACTTTCCTCTTTATAATTGGTATAAAATTAGATCAGAAAACAGGGCAGTAAATAGCAACCAGGTTGCAAAAAGTTAAAATATTTTTGCGACCCTTTAAACTATGTTGCAGGGGATTGTAAAAATTTAAACTGCACCCGAATTCTTTTTTAGTGGAGAGAGTGATATGATGCGGACTAATTCCGGTTATACTTACTGGTGAGTGTTTTAAATTCGGGCAAATTCCATAAAGGCTCCCATGTGGGATCCAAAAAAAGCAGCTTGACAGATATTGTGCTCGGCACCCATAACAGGTAGTCAAGTTGCTTAATAGCTTCCTGATATTCACCGGTCATGACGTAGATTCTGGCTAAGTCTTCAACCCGGAATATGCCTCTGTATGCTTCCTTTTCTATTGGCATTAACTCAACTCCTTTTTTACCAGATTCAATTGCTTTTTCCTTCATACCCATACCTGCATAAACTTTCCCCAGAGCGCTATATAACCTGGGGTCTTCAGGATTTTCATCCAATCCGGCTTCAAGAGCAATGCGGGCAGAATCATAATAATTCCTGGCTAAATCCAATCTCCCCATAATCCTGTAAATATTTGCAATATGAAAGGATTTATGATGGTAATAGAACTGGTTTTCCATTATTTCAATATCCCGGGACTGTAAAAAGGAGATGGCTTGTTGGTAATGCCCATCATAAAAGTCCATTATGGCTGCGATTTCAAAAATGAGCGGGTTATTTGCTCCTTCTCTGTATTTCAAAGCTTCATGAATTGTTTCCCTTGCCTGAACAGTATTGCCTTTCCATTTGAAATACATCAGGCTTTTAAAATAGTAGGGTTCAATAAATGTGGGGTTAAGTAAAGATGCTTTATTAAAAAAATCTTCTGATTGCCTGAATTCTCCCAAAAGGAAAAAAGTTGCTGCAGTATTTTGAGCAATCTGTGTTGATCCGGGATCAAGTTCGTATGCCAATAAAAAATTCTCCCTGGCGGCTTTCCAATCACCTGCCCTTCTGTAAACCGCAGCTTTAATTAAAATACATTCGGAATTATTCCGGAGTTTAATATCTGCAAGGGTAAACTCTTCCAGGGCCTTTTGATAGTCAAGTAAACACCTGTAGTAATAGTATCCAAGAGCCATGTGAATTTCAGGCAGTTCGGGATCTATACTGATGGCAGAATCAATGGCTTCCTTTGTCCTTGCAACCCGTTCAAAATTCCGGTCAAAGTGAAACCAATACATGGCTGAATGGCTAATAGACAATCTTATATAGGCAAGGGCAAATTCCGGATCCAGCTCAATGGCTTTTGTATACATAGAAATGGCTATGGAATAATCCTGCTTATCGAAGCTTCGCCAGTAGTAGTTATTTCCGATCAGATAATAATTGTAAGCTCCCATATTTTCGGTAGGCACCTTTTTTATCAGGGTATTTTCCAGTGGTGTAATGACGGCCTTTAGTTCCCGGGCTATGGTTTGCGCAATTTCACTTTGAATCTGAAAAATATCAGCCAGTTCCCGGTCGTAGTTTTCCGACCACAGGTGGCGGTCTCTTTTTCCATCGATCAGTTGCACGGTGATCCGTACCTGGTCGTCCTGTTTTCTAACGCTTCCTTCCAGGATGTAATTCACACCTATACTTTTGGCTATTTCGACAGTAGACAGTTTGCTGTCGCGGAAGCGCTCAGCTGAATTTCTCGATATCACCCGTAAATCACTAATCCGGAACAGATGATTGAGTATTTCTTCCATGATGCCGTCAGCAAAATAATGGCTGCCTTCCTCACTGTTCAGATTCTTGAAGGGCAGCACAGCGATTGATCTTTCCTGTCCAACTGGTTGATGGCTGAACTCGCCCTTTCTTGTAAGGTAAAAAATGGCAAACCCAATGATCAATACACTCAGGCCAACAAAAACAGATACCAGGTAAGGTTTTTTGAACCTTCCTGATTTTAAAGAAACTTCATTTTCTTCTTTAGCAGCATTTCCCGATACATTGGTTACATATGATACAGGAAGGGTACCTTCTTCCATTCTTTTTCTTACTTCTCCTGGCGGAAATCCATAAAAATCATGGAAACACTTGTTGAAATAGGAGGGGCTGCCAAATCCTACCTGGTAGGCTATCTCAGAGGCATGGCCGCCATGGTGCTGCAACAACTCCATGGCGCATTTCAGCCTGATCTCACGGATAAACTGACTGGTATGCTGTTGCTTAATATCACATAACCTGCGATGGAGAGTCGATCGGCTCAGGCCGGCTTTCCTGGCAAGATCCTCCACCCCGAAATTTTCGTTTTGCATGTTAGCAATGACAATGTCGGTAAGCCTTTTGATGAAAGCCTTATGATCCGTATAAAACAACTCCGCCATGGTGCTTATTATGAGACCTCTGACAAAGGGCTGAAATAAGTCATCCACCTATATTAAATAGGCATTCCCATTTGCCCTCGGCGGTAAGCTTGTTAAGAAAACAACAAATCCATACAGTAAATTTAATAACTAAATTAGCAATTTCAAGCGCTTCGAATCAGTAATATTGCTAAATACCAGCAATTTCCCCACTCTCAAGGTACTGGGCATCAACAACTGCAATAGATGCCATGTTTACTATCTCCCTTACCGAACTCTCAATCTGGAGAATATGAACAGGTTTGCCCAATCCCAGCAGGATCGGTCCGACTGCTTCAGCTCCGCCAATTTCCTGCATCATCTTGTATGCAATGTTGCCTGAGCTCAAATTTGGGAATATAACCGTATTGATATCCATGTCTGCCAGCCGGGAGAAAGGAAAACGATTCCTCCGCATTTCCTTGTTGAAGGCAAAATTGGCCTGCATTTCGCCGTCGACGATCAGTCCCGGATGATCCCGGTGAAGAATTTCAACAGCATCGCGGACGCGTTGGGGACTGCCTTCTTTAATTGACCCGAAATTGGAATAGGACAGCATTGCAATGCGTGGTTCTATATTAAATTTTTTGATTGCATGCGCAACCAGTAATGTTGTATCAACAAGTGTTTTGGAAGAGGGCTGAATATTTACGGTCGCATCGGCAAAAAAGAAGGGACCTTTCTTTGTGATCATCAGGTACATACCAGCAATATGGTTCAGCGTGTTATTGGTACCCACTATCTGGAGGGCCGGACGTATGGTCTCGGCATACCTTGAAGAGAAGCCCGAGAGAAAAGCATCTGCTTCACCGGTTTCAACCATCATCACGCCAAAATAATCACGGTTGTTCATCTTTTCAAGGGCTTCATCGTAGAGCATACCTTTTCTCTGCCGTCGCTCATAAAGCAGGCCGGCAAACCGCTCCCGTCTCTTTTGTTCCTCATCGCTCCGGGTATCAATTACCGGTACACCTTCAAGACGCAGAAGATTATCATCAATAAGCTTCCTGATAGTATCCCTGTTTCCCAGCAATAATGGTTTTGCAATACCCTCACAATGAACTTCCTCTGCGGCCTTAAGCACTGTGAGGTTGTTGGCTTCGGCAAAAACCAGCCGTTTGGGATTTTCTTTAGCCTTATCGGTTATAGCGTTTATAAGCTGATTATCATAACCAAGCCGACCACTTAGTTCAAGTTTGTATGCATCCCAGTCATCAATAGCCGACCGGGCAACACCCGAATCTACTGCGGCCCTTGCAACTGCAAGTGAAACGGTCGATATCAGCCGGTGATCAAGTGGCTTTGGTATAAGGTATTCCCGGCCAAAAGTCAGATTTTCCTGTCCGTAGGCCTTATTGACATCATCGGGTACCAGTTCCTTGGCCAGTGATGCAAGTGCCCTGCAGGCGGCGATCTTCATCTCTTCATTAATCGCAGAAGCTTTTACATCCAGAGCCCCCCTGAATATAAAAGGAAATCCCAGAACATTGTTCACCTGGTTGGGATAGTCTGAGCGCCCGGTGGCCATTATCACATCTTTACGGGCTGCCACCGCATCTTCCCAGGAGATTTCAGGATCCGGATTGGCCATTGCAAATACAATAGGACTGTCAGCCATTCTTTTTATCATTTCGCCAGTCACAACATTTCCGACCGACAAGCCCAGGAAAAGGTCGGCTCCCTCCATCGCTTCGGCAAGTGTGCGAGCTTTTGTACCGGAAACAAACTGTTGTTTTATCTTATTGATGTCAGTGCGTTCATTATGCAAAACACCCCTGCTGTCAAGCATAATAACATTTTCAGGTTTAACTCCCAGGGAAATATAAAACCGGCTGCAGGAAACAGCCGATGCTCCCGCGCCGTTTACCACGACTTTTAGTGTGCCGATATCTTTACCATTAATTTCCAATGCATTTAAAAGAGCCGCTCCGGAAATTATTGCCGTTCCGTGCTGATCATCGTGAAAAACAGGAATATCGAGTTCTGCTTTGAGCCTTTCTTCGATTTCAAAGCATTCGGGCGCCTTTATGTCTTCAAGGTTAATACCTCCAAAAGTGGGTGAGATAGCCTTAACAACCTCAATGAGTTTTTCCGTGTCATTGCAGTCAACCTCAATATCAAACACATCTATATCGCCGAATACCTTGAACAACAAGCCTTTTCCTTCCATTACCGGTTTTCCTGCCAGCGGACCGATATCTCCAAGTCCGAGCACGGCCGTGCCATTTGAAATAACAGCCACCAGATTCCCTTTGGCGGTATATTTATATGCATTGTCCGGATTCTTTTCTATCTCCTTACAGGGATCGGCCACGCCTGGAGTATAAGCCATTGACAGATCACGCTGGGTGCGGTAGGATTTGGTGGGAATTACTTCAATTTTTCCCGGCCGGCCTTTACTGTGATAGTTTAATGATTGCTGTCGGTCGATTCTCATCATAGCTGTAATTGTTGGTTAAAAAGAGGGTAAGAATTCCCGGTAATTACCCTTTGAATCAATTAATCACGCAGACCTCCCTGTTAAAAGTGATGGTTAACTTTTCTCAGGGAACATCCCCTGCATCATTCCCGTGGAGAGAACCGGAAACCAGTTCATCATGTATTTTCCTGTTATTGTGAATATCGATGGCCAGGTATATTGCATTCCTGAATGGGTCCGGAGAAGCCTGGTTCTTTCCGGCTATTTCAAAAGCTGTGCCGTGCCCTGGTGAGGTGCGCACAACGGGTAACCCGGCAGTGAAATTGACTCCTGATTCAAAGGAAAGAGCCTTGAAGGGTGTAAGTCCCTGATCATGATACATTGCAAGAATGGCATCAAAACGGGTAAAATTATCTGACGAAAAAAAGCCGTCGGAAGGAAAAGGTCCCAGCGCCATGATCTGTTCCTCCCGGGCAAGCTCAAGTGCCGGTTTGATTATCCGGCTCTCCTCTTTCCCGATAAGGTCCTCTTCACCGGCATGGGGATTCAGGCCCAGAACAGCAATCCTTGGTTTGCGTATCCCGAAATCCCTGATCATGGAATTATTAAGAATACGCAATTTGCCGAGGATCATTTCGACCGACAACAGCCCCGGAACTTCCGACAGGGCTACATGGCCCGTTGCAACGGCAACCCTCATCAAATTGCTCACCATTATCATGAGAACGTCGCCGGCCTCAAACTGATTTGCAAGATATTCGGTGTGACCGCGGAATTTAAAACTATCCGATTGGATATTTTGTTTATTAATCGGGGCGGTGACGAGTGCATCAATTATCCCCGCGCGGAGATCGTTAACGGCACATTCAAGGGATTTCAGTGATGCGTCCCCGGCCATGATGGTAGATTTACCCAACTCAACCCTTATATTATCATCCAGGCAGTCAATCAAATTGACACGCTTCGGGTTAGCTTCCAGAGCTGTTTTAACTGTATTAAAACTAAAGTTTGTTATATTCAAGGCCTTGCGGTGATAGGCCCCCACTTTTGGAGATCCGTATACAATTGGAGTGCACATATCAAGCATCTTATTTTCCATAAGAGTCTTGACAATTACCTCGTAGCTTATTCCGTTAATATCTCCGTGTGAGATGCCGATCCGTATTTTGGAATTATCCATAAATTCAAAATTTCTGATTCAACCTCTGTTATTTAAAAAAGCTGATTTATATTACTCTTGTATAATTTGCCATCACCAACTCAATTTCGCCCGGCGTGTCGCTGCCGGTTTGTTGTCCGGCTCCGATATCATAGTACCGGCAGATGTCTTTACCGGATCACAGGCTGAATTTCGCCCCCTTTTCGCCGCCGGTTTGTTGTCCGCCAGCGCTGTCATATGCCGGCAGTGAAAATTCCCCGGACGGGCGTGAAATTTTATTATTTTCCGGCATGTTTTGAGAAAAAGTCAAACAATAGCCTCACTCCCACTGCAGTTCCGCCTTTTTTCCGGTAGTTATCATCAGAATGAAGGAAAGCCGTACCGGCAATATCAAGATGGATCCAGGGAAAGGAAATAAAATGCTCCAGGAATTTTCCTGCAGTTATGGCTCCTGCCTGCTTACCCCCGATATTTTTAATATCGGCAATGTCCGATTTCAGCATATCCATGTATTCTTCCCAAAGGGGGAACTCAACAAGACGCTCGTGTGTATAGTATCCGCTCTCCTCAAGCGCTTCATACCATTCATCGGCCGATTTCTGCATCGCAACCGATCCCTGCATGCCAATTGCGGCAGATGCCGATCCGGTCAGGGTTGCCAGATCGATCACAAGATGAGGATCATACTGTTTTGCCCAGCTAAGGGCATCGGCAAGTATAAGGCGCCCTTCCGCATCGGTATTCATAACCTCAACGCTGGTCCCGTCATACATTGTAATTACATCGCCGGGAACAATTGCATTACCGCCGGGACGGTTATCAGTTGCAGGCACCAGTCCGATAACATGAACCGGAATCCCGCACCCTGCCAGTGCGTAGAAAACCCCTGCTACCGCGGCGGCACCGGCCATATCACTTTTCATATAATCCATGCTTTTAGCCGTGGGTTTGAGGCTTAATCCTCCGGTATCGTAAACTATGCCTTTGCCTATAAGAACAATTGGCTTTTCGTTTACGCAATTTTCGGGTTTCCATTCAAGTATGCTGAAAGTAGGCGGATCAATGCTACCCCGGTTTACAGCAAGCAGTCCGCCCATCTGCAGGGCTTCTATTCTGTCTTTACCCATCACTTCGGCAGAAAATCCTGAATTACCGGCAAGATTTCGGATCTCTTCGGCAAGCCCTTCAGCATTAAGGTGTGACAGTGGTTCATTAACCAGATTGCGGGCCAGATATACGGCGTTACATAAAACCTCCAGGTTTGAAACATTTTCTTCTCTCAGGTTCGCACTGTAAATCGATATTAAGTCCGGAAAATTATCTTTTCTACCGTCTTTCCTCTGATATTTGTCAAAACGATAATTATTCAATATCAGGCCTTCAACCAGTGCCAGTATAAGCTCTGAGTCATTGACCAGATCAACCATAACCAGGGAGGTGTGATCATTACTGCTTACCAGGGAAAGCAGTTTCCGGGAAACTGTTCTCATAAACTCAAGCTGGCTGAAAAATGGCCTGGTATAATCATTTACAACAAGACACTTATAGCTGTCTAACCGGTGAACAAGAATAAATTCATCATTCTTCTCAATCCTTTTATTGATATATACCTTTTCTTCATCTGAAAATCCGCCTGCAGAAATATCGGTAGATTTTCCGATAAGATAAACCGAAGGCAGATCAGGTGAAATTTCGCTGGTTTTTTGTAGCCGGGTATGGATCATAATATTTAAAGAAGTAAGTGGAGCACCTTTAGAAAAATAGTTGTCTATTAAAAATAGTTTTCTCTTCCAAAGTTACTTTAATTTGGCTGTAAAGAGAAAATAAATGCGGAAAAATCGTTGATGCCGGGGGTTGAAAAAAAAGAGGCCATCCCTTTTTGAGACAGCCCCTTTTGATTATATGGTCGGGATGAAATTTTACATCATTCCACCCATGCCTCCCATACCTCCTCCACCCATCGGAGGCATTTCGGGCTTATCTTCTTTCTCCTCAACGATTACACACTCGGTTGTAAGGAACATACCTGCAACTGAGGCCGCGTTTTCAAGGGCAACACGGGCAACTTTCGTAGGATCGATAACTCCCGATTCAAAAAGATTCTCATACTTATCGCTGTAAGCATTATATCCGAAATCACCCTTACCTTCCTTGATCTTCTGAACAACTATAGACCCTTCCATTCCGGCGTTTTCTACGATCATGCGAACAGGTTCTTCGATAGCCCTTCTCACTATTGCAACACCTGTATTCTGATCGTCATTTTCACCGGTTACATTGGCAAGCGCTTCTATTGCCCTTATGTAGGCGACACCGCCCCCGGGGATAATACCTTCCTCAACTGCTGCACGGGTGGCACTCAGTGCATCATCAACAAGGTCCTTTTTCGCCTTCATCTCAACTTCCGAAGAAGCTCCGATATAAAGAACGGCTACTCCACCTGACAATTTAGCAAGGCGCTCCTGGAGTTTTTCCTTGTCATAGTCTGATGTGGTATTATCAATCTGTGTTTTAATTTGTTTTACCCGGGCTTCAATATTTGATTTCTCACCTTTTCCATTTACAATGGTGGTAACTTCCTTATCGATGGTAATCTTTTCCGCTTCTCCGAGAAGTTCCATGGTCGCAGTTTCCAGTTTGAGTCCCTTTTCCTCGGAAATAACGGTTCCGCCAGTCAGTATGGCGAGATCTTCAAGCATTTCCTTTCTCCTGTCACCGAATCCCGGTGCTTTCACAGCAGCAATTTTAAGAGACCCCCTTAGCTTGTTCACCACAAGTGTAGCAAGAGCTTCGCCGTCAACATCTTCTGCAATAATTACGAGTGGACGTCCGGACTGTGCTACGGGCTCAAGTACCGGCATAAGGTCCTTCATGGTGGAAATCTTCTTGTCCGACAAAAGGATAAAGGGGTTATCCATTACGCTTTCCATTTTGTCGGTGTCGGTAATGAAGTAAGGTGAAATATAACCGCGGTCGAATTGCATTCCCTCAACAACCTCTACGGTAGTCTCGGTTCCTTTTGCTTCCTCAACAGTTATGACACCTTCTTTTTTTACTTTATTCATTGCTTCGGCAATCAGTTTTCCAATAGAAGGATCGTTATTGGCCGAAATAGAAGCTACCTGTTCGATCTTGCTCAGATCATCTCCAATGGTTTTGGACTGGGACTGCAGGCTTTTAATAACTGCCTTTACTGCTGAGTCAATTCCTCTCTTAAGATCCATGGGATTGGCACCTGCCGTAACATTCTTCAATCCAACGCTCATCATAGACTGGGCAAGAATTGTAGCTGTAGTTGTACCGTCGCCGGCCTGATCGGCAGTTTTGGAAGCAACTTCCTTTACCATCTGGGCTCCCATGTTCTTGTAAGGATCGGCAAGCTCCACTTCCTTGGCTACGGTTACGCCATCCTTGGATATCTGGGGTGCGCCGAATTTTTTATCCATCACCACATTGCGGCCTTTGGGTCCGAGTGTCACTTTTACCGCATTGGTAAGTTCATCTACGCCTTCTTTCAAGCGTTTGCGGGCTTCAATATTGAATTTAATCTCTTTTGACATTTTAATTTTTTTTTATTTAGTTGAACGACTATTGGAAATTTTTACTTTTCAATCAGCAAAATATCGTCTTCACGCATAATAAGATAATCATTATCATTGAATTTGATCTCGGTTCCGGCATATTTTCCGTAAAGAACAACATCACCTACATTAACGGTCATAGGCTCATCCTTTTTCCCTTCGCCTACTGCTACTACAGTCCCTTTCTGGGGCTTTTCCTGTGCAGATTCAGGAATAATAATACCGCTGGCGGTTTTTACCTCAGCTTCATGCGGCTCGACAAGTACTCTGTCTTTTAAAGGTGTTAGCTTAATATCAGCCATTTTTTAAAGTTTTTAAGTGTTAAACATATTTAAACATAAAAGTTTGGTAGCAGGTGATCATATTTTGTGCCAAAGCTTAAAACAGCCTGATAAGGGCACCGTGCGATAAAAAAAATGACATTTTTTGATACACGGAAAAGGAATCAAACAGAAACCAGAGCGATATACATCCTGTTCTCCAGGATATTAGGGGCTGTCAGTGAAGCATGTCATAAAAAAATGGAGTGTCAGTATTTTAATGACATACTGACACTCCATTTTTAATAAACTATGGTATTGACCTTGCAGCGGAATTTTACTGCTCATCATCATCCGGAGGCGGAAGAATGGGTTCCTGATCATCGGGCATATCGGGTACCGCATCGGGGAAGGATGGAACACCCTGTGGAGGTACTACTCTCTGATCAATCTGGTCTTCAATCAGTGAACGCTGGGCTTCGACCTCCCCGCGGGGAATGGCGGCCGATGCCATTATGCTCAATATCACAAGACTGGCAGCCAGTGTCCAGGTTGCTTTCTCCAGGAAATCGGCAGTTTTCCTCACACCCATCACCTGATTGGATGAAGAGAAGTTTGCAGCGAGTCCCCCTCCCTTTGAATTCTGCACCAATACGATCAGAACGAGCAGAATTGCTGCTATGAATATCAATACTGAAATGAAAATAAACATAAGTACCGGTTATTAATAATTAATTATCGTTGTTAATATAACGTTTGATTTCATCAATTTGATCTGCAAAGTAACTATATTTTTCGGGATATTTCAAACATAATTTTTCGTAGGCATAAATTGCTTTTTTGTAATGTTTTTGCTGTACATAAATTTTGGCGAGTGTTTCGGTGAAAAACTCCTCACTCTCCTCAGTACTTCCTGCCGACATATCAACGGGAGGTTCGCTTTCATCAAGTGGTGACCGGGGTTCAATACGAGGTTTCTCCCTGAGAAACCGGTCGATCAGATCGTCCTTCCTGTTTTCCCCGGGTGCTTCTTTTTCTGCCGGATAATCTCCGGCATTAGGATCGGGTTGAAGCATATCCAGCCATTCGGAAAATGAGTGGGACTCATACGGCTCGGTTTCATTACCTGTATCCCGGCCGGATAACTTATCGGATCGGTCAATCTCCAGCAGTTCCGTATCAGCCTTATAAGTTGAATCTTTTTCCCTTTCCGGCAAATCTTCCGGTTCGCGATCCCTTCCGATTATTTCGGCTTTTTCATCTATAAAAAATGCATCGGGAGCAAATTTTTCTTCAGCCTCTTCAGCCTCTTCCGTCTCTTCTGCTTCTTCCGATTCTTCTGCTTTTGCTGCTTCTTCTTCTTCTTCTTCTACTTCTTCTGCTTTTGCTGCTGATGATGCTGCCAATGATGCTTCTGCCGGGGGCTCCCTGTCGGTGGTCCCTTGTTCTGCTCCGGGCGCGGCAAATTCCTTTTCAGGGTCATTAAACTCTGATTCAGGCCCCGCAGGTTGCTCATCGGTTTTTTGCAGCTCTGTTTCAGAGTTGGCGGACTGACCTTCAGCATTCTGACGCTCTTCTTCAGGTTCGGCCGGCTTCTCTTCGGTGTTCAGTAATTCTGCTTCGGAGGCGGCCGGCTTCTCTTCAGTGGCCGGATACTCTTCAGGTTTTGTATTCTCACCATCAACAGCAGATTCTCCACTTTTCCGGCGTTTTCTGTGCTGCTCAATTTCTTTCAGAATCCTGTCTGCCAGGCTTTCTTCAATTTCATCTTCCGTTTCAAATGCCGCGGTGGAGCCCTCAGTTTCTTCGTGTACAGGAATGTCTGCCGGAATGGTTTCTTCGGTAAAGTTACTGGAATTACTGCCGGCGGCCCCATCTGGCTTTCCCGGTGCCTTTACGGCGGTATCAGGACCGGCAGAAGATTTATCATCAACGGTTTCCGGTTTCACGTCAAACTGGTTATGACTAACCAGATTAAAGAGAATACGCCTGTTACCTATATGAGCGGCAGATACTTTTAACTGATTGCCGAATTTGAGGTCCTGAAGATTGTTAAGCGCCTTGACAAGCAGCATATGAGCTGTCTGAAAATAGGGATATTCATGTAAAACCCCCCTTATATCATCGGCATTATCGCCATTAAGTGTTTCAGGGTTTTCAAGGTATTCTAAAAATTCATCCCTGTTCATGGGTAACCATCATTTTGTTAAGGCACTAACTTATCTAATATTTACCAGTTCACAAAGGCACGGTTAAAAATGTCTTCGGTTAACTGGTCGATGATTTTAATGACCAGGTCGGCTTCCACGGCTTCCAGTCCCCGCCGCGCATCATAATCCTCATATCTTGAAAAGGTGGTCTCAAAATTCAGATCATCATCGGCTGTATTATGGTAAGCAACCCTTACCGAGATAGTAAGCCGCTCAAGATTGGCCTGTTCATCGGCCTGAACGGATACCGGCTGAGTACGGTATTCGGTGATAACACCTTCAAAATCAGCATCGCCAATATCATTGATCAGTTGAAGGGAAGTACGCGACTGGAACATGTCCTTCAACGCATCGGTCAACTCCTGACTTAGTGACGGATTAATGACCGGAGCCCTGTTTTCAATATACTGAACCGAAATGGTTTCAAGCTGGGGAGGTATTGAAGCCCCGGTAAACGAATAATAATTACATCCGGGCATTATTGAAAAAACACCCAGAATAACAAGATATCCAATCCTCCTGCCAATTTCTTTAATCAATACCATATTGTTTTATCTTCCTGTAAAGTGTACGTTCGGATATACCCAGTTCATCAGCTGCCATTTTCCTTTTCCCATTGTATTTTTCGAGAGCTTTTTTTATAAGCTCAACTTCCTTTTCTTGTAACGACAAAGACTCTTCAATTATTTCCTCAGTATCTTCAATATGATGTTGTGAGTCTGATCGTACCAGATCGGGCAGCCTTGCAGAGTCAGCATCCTGCAGAGGGTTTACATCCTCATAAAGCTTATCCATCAGCTTGTTATCATCGATCTCCAGATCATGCGGACTCTTTTCTATAATTGCATGTACCAGTTTTTTCAAATCGTTCATATCGTTTTTCATGTCAAAGAGGATCTTGTAAAGAATCTCCCTTTCAGATGAAAATGAACGATCACGGTGGCTGTTAATAAGCGCGGGAAATTTTTCATTCATGTAACCCGGCAGATACTTCCTTAAAATATCCGGATCTATTTCCCGTTGTTTTTCAATGATGGATATTTGTTCGGTAATATTTTTCAATTGCCTCACATTCCCCGGCCAGTCGTAATTTACAAGCATCTCGCGGGAGGCATCATCCAGTTTTATTTCGGGCATACGGTATCGTTCGGCAAAATCCATCGAAAATTTCCTGAATAATAGGGAAATATCTTCCTTTCTTTCCCTTAGCGGGGGAATAATTACGGGAACGGTATTAAGCCGGTAATACAGATCTTCACGGAATTTACCCTCTTCGAGCAACTTACCAATATCTTCATTTGTGGCTGCAACTATCCTTACATTGGTTTTAACTACCTTTGATGATCCAACCTTAATAAATTCTCCGGATTCCAGCACCCGCAACAGCCTGACCTGCGAAGACATAGGAAGCTCCGAAACCTCATCCAGAAAAATTGTGCCATCGTTGACTTCTTCAAAATAACCGCTGCGGTTCTCATGAGCACCTGTAAATGATCCTTTCTGATGGCCGAAGAGCTCAGAATCTATTGTGCCTTCCGGAATGGCTCCACAGTTAACAGCAATATAGGGACCGTGTTTTCTTGCACTGAACCGGTGTATTATCT
>PWPZ01000172.1 GCA_003556985.1 Bacteroidota bacterium | reverse complement strand
GAACCAGTATCTTGTCGCCAATAAACTCCTCATACAGTTCTTCACCCATATCCCCGGCCAGGATATTCTCCAGGAACTGAATGTAAAATTTTTCGAAAATCAATGCTTCGGCACTTTCAGGGCGAAAGACCATATCCCATTCCCTGAGCATCTCCAAAGCCCGGCTTTCGTTTCCGGTGGGCTCCGGCATCTCATCCAGTTCATCAAGCATTACCGGAACCATTCTTTCCGAGAGTTTGGACTTTTTATCTACCAGCATTCTCTTGAAGTCAGCAGGGGAGAATCTCTCCTTTTCCATCAGCATCTCCCGGATTCTGTCAAACCGGTCAGGCTGGTCAAACCAGCGGCTGATATAATAGGGGTAATCATCGGGAACTATCCTGTTATTGGCAGAAACAACAAAACCGGAGGGGGGATTATAAATATTGGGCAATTCTTCAAAGGGAACAAGTCCCTGCCAGTCGTACGTGTCATCTTCTCCTGATACCACCAGGTTGCCGTTTCCCTCTCTTATGGGTATACCTGCCGCAGTGTGCAGACCTATATTCCCTTCCACATCGGCATAATTTATATTCTGGCTTACCGAAATAAACGTCCTTATCGCATTACGAAATTCTTCCCAGTTACCAGCCCGGTTAAGAAGATAAACGGCCCGCATTTCATTGCTGAACTCGTTACCGATCCATCTCATTGAGATTACCGGATCATCCAGGTCCTTGAATTCTGAAATTACGGGGCCACGGTGGGTGAAAAGTAGTTCTTTCTCAACCGAAGAGCTTTTTCCAGTTTTTATGATTTCGGTGCGGACTTCCATATCTTTCCATTCTCCCATGAATTTATACTGATGGGGATTGTCGGGATTAATGGTCTCCTGGTAAAAATCTACGTCATCAAGCATAACATTGGTCATACCCCAGGCAATTCTTTCGTTGTGACCGGCGATGACAAAAGGCTGCCCCGGCAGCACTACTCCGGTAACATTAAGCTTGCCGTCCACTGCATGATGCATCTGGTACCATATGCCCGGCGCCATCAGTCCGAGATGCATATCATTGGCAAAAAGAGGCTTACCCGTTGTGCTTTTATCACCCGAAACTGCCCAGTTGTTGCTTCCGCTGAAAATCTCCAGTCCCAGCTCCCTGAGCCTGGCCGAAGCCTTGCCCGGCGACGGGGCATTAATAATAGCCTGTGCCGGAGTAACCCCGGGATATATATAACCGGTTTGCAGGGAAGGATCGGGTACAAGCTCACGGAATTTTTCATCATCCAGCTCACGGCTCAGCTTATACAGTACCATCTTTCCCCGCCAGCCCATATTCAGGTCCCATGCCATATATCCGGTCAGGTTAACCGAGTGTTCCGGCTCCCATTTCTCGGGCCGGTAACGGAGTATCCGGAATTCCGGTGGCAGACGGTCACTGTTGTGGTCAATGAACTGGTTCACACCATCGGCGAACGCCTCGAGCGCCTTTAAAATATTTTCATCTGTCCTTTCCAGTATCATTTGCGATTTTTCCGGTATCCTGAGCGCACGCATCAGGTGGTCGGTTTCAACGAAATCTTCCCCGAATATTTCCGACAACCTTCCGGTGGTTGCCCTTCTTAACAGATCCATCTGCCAGAGCCTGTCCTGTGCCATAATATATCCCACCGCCCGGTAGAGATCTTCCTCATTGTCGGCCCGGATGGAGGGCACCGCCCTGGCATTCCGCAAAACAGTAACATCGCCTTTAAGACCTTTCAGGGTTATGTCCTGCTGATAATCAGGAAGTGCTTTTCTTGAAATATTCCTTGCCACAAAACATCCGGCAATTGATAATGCAACCAGAAGAATTCCGGCAGCGATAAGGATTTTTTTTAATAATTGCATCTGTTTATTTTTTTAGGGCGGAAAATCATGTTATTAGCGGGGCCGGTTAACCAAATATAATTTAAAACTGCGGGAAAGTGCAAAAAAAAGCTGAATAAATTTTCTATATTGCCGCTGTTTTCAAACTGCCCGGGCCAATTGCAGGATATGCCTGTTATCCGGCACCGGGGCAACTGATCAGTTAACTTAATATTAGCAAATGCAAAAAACATACAATTTTCCTGCGTCCTTCCTGATCTTAATTTTTGTCATTATTTTAGCCGGCACCAGCATACCTGCCCGGGCAGCAGATCAGGAACCAGTAAAGACAGGATGGACCTTCGGGGCTCTCCCTGCAGTATCTTATAATACCGATCTTGGCCTTCAGTACGGGGGACTGGTTAACCTGTATTATTTCGGCGACGGGTCTTCCTATCCCAAATACATGCATTCCATATATGCCGAGGTATCCCGGTATACCAAGGGAAGCGGCATAAACAGGCTGTTTTATGATTCCGAATATCTGGTTCCGAATCTGAGGGTGACTGCCGATCTGAGCTATTTTACCGAAAAGGCTCTTGATTTTTACGGACTTAATGGTTATAATTCATACTACAGGTCCTTTCTGGAGGATGAAACTCATCCCGATTACAGCAGCAGGATGTTTTACCGGCATGAACGGAATACGTTCCGGTTCACCCTTGATTTTCAGGGACGTCTGGCAGGGAGGAGTCTGCGGTGGATCGGCGGACTGGGTCTTATGAATACCGGCATTGCCCCGGTCGATATTGCATCCCTTAACGAAGGGAGGGATGAGGGCGACAAACTTCCCGAAGATGTACCCGGTCTGTATGAAAGGTATGTTGATTGGGGCGTTATTTCACCCGGCGAGAAGGAGGGTGGCAGTACCCATCATCTTAAGCTTGGTGTGATTTACGACACCCGGGATAACGAACCCAATCCAATGAAAGGAGTCTGGAGCGAGGCGGTCGTGTTTGCCGCCCCTGGCTTCATGGGTAACGGCGATTTCGCCTATTCCCGGATTTCGCTTACCCACAGGCAGTATTTTACCCTGATCGAAAATGACCTCTCTTTTGCATACAGGGTGAATTACCAGGGTACTCTTGGCGGCAGGGTCCCCTTCTATATGCTGCCGTATATGATCAATTCCTTTTCTCTTTCTTCCAATATCGACGGACTGGGGGGATCAAAAACTGTGAGGGGTATTCTTAGGAACCGCATTGTTGGCGAAGGTATGGCTTTTGGTAATTTTGAGCTTCGCTGGAAATTTTATCGAACAACTCTCTTCAACCAGAATCTCTATCTTGCACTCAATGGTTTTATGGATGCCGGACAGGTGATAGTAAAAAGAGAGGTTTCGGCCGAAGACACTCAGGGAATGGGAGATTTTTATGATGAAGGCCGGGAATCACTGCATATTTCACTTGGGGGCGGATTCAGGGTTGCAATGAATGAAAATTTCATTGTTGCGGTCGATTATGGCAAGCCCCTGGATTACCGCGATGGCGACAGCGGATTGTATATAGGACTGAATTACCTGTTTTAGAAACATATACGGTTGTATCAGATTTCCGGCCCATTCCGTCTCCTGACTTCGCATTGGTGTATAAGTAATTTTTATCTTATTATCTTTGCCTTCTGTATTACCAAAAATCTAAAAACATGGTGTGTAATTTACTTGAAGGGAAAAAAGGGATCATATTCGGCGCCCTCAATGAAAAGTCGATTGCGTGGAAAGTTGCCGAGAAGGCCTTCGAGCAGGGAGCGGAATTTGTTCTTTCCAATGCGCCTGCTGCATTGCGCTTTGGTGACATCAGCCATCTGGCCGGAGCTTGTAATTCTGAGGTTATCGCGGCCGATGCCACCAATGTAAATGATCTTGAGAAGGTCTTTTCCGGAGCTATGGACAAATTTGGCGGCAAGATCGATTTCGTTCTTCATTCTATAGGGATGTAGCCTAATGTAAGGAAAAGCATTCCTTATGACAATATTAACTATGAATATTACCATAAAACACTCGATATCTCAGCATTGTCATTTCATAAAATGCTTCAGATTGCCCGGCAGAAAGATGCAATAAATGATTGGGGATCGGTTGTTGCCCTTACCTATGTTGCAGCCCAGAGAACGCTATACGGCTACAATGATATGGCCGATGCAAAGGCTCTGATCGAATCGATTGCCCGAAGCTTTGGCTATATATACGGCAGGGATAAAAAAATAAGGATTAATACCATATCACAATCCCCCACCATGACCACCGCAGGAAGCGGAGTAAAGGGATTTGGCTCCCTGGTTGACTTTACCGAACGGATGTCGCCCCTGGGCAATGCCAGTGCTGCTGAATGTGCTGATTATTGCATTACCCTGTTTTCCGACCTTACCAGGAAAGTCACCATGCAGAACCTGTTCCACGACGGTGGCTTTTCAAGCATGGGAATGAGTGCGGAAGCCATGCATCAGTATGACAAGAGCTTCAAGCCATGCGATTGATAACGCCTCCCGAAAAATTACCGTCCGGCCTGAGATAACCTGAAATACCCTGAGATACCCGCAGGTGCCCTGAGATACCCGCAGGTACCCTGAAATACCCGGATCGTTTTAATTTCAGCACCCGCTGAAGTTAGTTCTGAATTTTACCTCAAAACTTACTTTTTTGCATGCAAAACTTACTTTTTTGCAGTGATGGAATTTTGTGTTATTCCGAAATTTGCATTTAATTAATCTCAATTAACTTAATTTAAATGCTGTAATTATGAAAACAAAAAACACTAACCCGGTATCAATACCGTTGCTGGTATTGGCTGCCATCCTGGTAATGGCAGGTTGTTCAAAAGAAGGAGATCTTGAATTTAATCAGCCTGAGACGGGGGATCCGGCCAGTTATTTACAGGCTGACGATAATCCTCTAAAAAGCACTTCATCTGACCAGAACCGGATCCTTGCCCGAATCCGAAGTGCAACTGCCAAATACCATGATATTGAAGTTGCTTTATCAGACGGGTATGATTTTGGCTCTCCATGCGTGTCATCCGAATCAGGGGGCATGGGATATCACCTGGTTAATATGGATTTGTTGATGAATCCTTCGGTTGATCCTGAACAGCCTGAGGCCCTGGTATATGAGCCGATGAAAAATGGCCGGATGCGGCTGGTAGCCGTAGAGTTTATCGTACCATATCCCGTCTGGGATCAGGAAAATGGTGTACCCATGCTTGGTAACCAGGCTTTTGACGATATGCCATATTTCCCGCCACCCCTTGGTCCGAATTACCAGCTTCACGTATGGGTCTGGAGACACAATCCCCTTGGGATGTATGCCCCTTATAATCCAAATGTCAGCTGTGAGTATGCCTTCGAAGGGCTTCCTGAATGATAAACATTCATTTCGTGAAAAAGCCAGAATTTTGTTTGAAGAATCAACAAAGTTTTGACATAATGGATGAACCGCTTCGCTCAGGAGCACACAAATTGACCTTGCAGGCAATCAAAAAGGCCTGAAAAAGAGTGAGGAAACTTATTATTATGGTTTCCCCACTCTTTAATGTTTGAACGGGCTAACCTACCCTCAGTGGCATTTGCGGGTAATGACACCGGCTGATATAATGATCTTTACCTGGAAGGTGACCCGTTAGTGAATCCGATGCTGCCCCTTAATATTATTCGGATAAGGGAAGTTGACGGCAGAAATCATTGCAAAAGCATTCCAATGAGCAATTCCGGCGCAGCCATTTTGGGTTTTTGGCATACCGGAACCTGACGGCAGTAGTCATTGCAGCTGACTGACCCGTGAATAGCCGGGATGTAATCCAGAGTTGTGAAGCCATTCCCCGGCGGCTAAAGATAAAAATAAAGGAATATCAAGGGGATTAAAATACCTGCCCCGGTAAGCCATGCTCCCCTGCCGGTAATTCCGTTCTTGCCCCTGAGAATAAACAACCCCGTTATGGCCAGAATAACCAGTCCCCCGCCATAGATATCAGAAAACCATGTCCATAATTTACGGGGTGTATTGTAGTGAAGAAAGTTAATCTGGTTAAAAAAAGGTCTTTTCCTGACAATCTCATAGTTGCCTTTTCCGGTGGCAAGATCCAGGCTTACCGAACCGTCTTGTACAAATATTCTGAAGTTGTCGCCGGCAACGATATGCGTCCTGTAATCAGCATCTATGCCAAGTTCATTGAGAATATCAAGCGCTTGTTCACTGCCGGCCTGCCGTGGAGTTATCTGCAGGTCTGTTGTGAATTCTTCCCCGGTTATTATGTAGTTGGGGTTCCACTGGTGCCGGTGATTCAGTGCAATGCCTGACACCGCGTAGATAATGGTCATCCCGAAAAAGAAATAACCCAGGTCTCTGTGGAGTATTCTGTTGAGTTTGTGTAAACGCATGATATCACCATATCACCCGGCGCAGATGCCTTGTGGTACTAAAAACACCTGCCCGGTTATTGTGATTCGTAGTGGTTAAGGGTTACGTAGGTTCTTATATTGGCATCAAGCCCCATGGCTTTCATTACCTCTACAGCCTCGCGTGTTGTTTCACAGTCATGGTTACCATTTTCGTCATGACTGTGAGCGGCAAGCTGATCCAGATTGGTGACCTCGGTAACCAGTTGACCGGTAAGTACCACCCTGTTGCCCTCGGAACCGGCATCAAACCGGCCGGTAAAATCGCCAAGCATAACCTGTATGCTCAGATCAGAACCCTCCTGCAGCACTCTCATCTTGTCGCCTCCGTGGCGGCAGACATGTGAAATGATACCCTCGATTTTGATTGTTTTACCATCGTATTCCAGTGGATCTGTGAGCACTTCAGATATATTTGCATCAACAGACTCCTGTCCTGAACTATTATTGCCGTCGCTGGCGGTTTGTGATCCGCATGAAGAAATCAGGAACAGAATTGCCAGGATGCCGGTGACTTTTGTTATCATGTAGGTGTTTTTTTAGGATATTTTACTGCAAATGTACATGAAATTTTTTTATCCGAAAATACACACAGACGGATGAAGAAATATATATGAATTTCCCATCAAATTAAAAATCCATCAGGGGGCAAGACATTGCATGGGTGGATCGAAAATAAAAGATCCGGTATGAATATTTTTGGCGACCTGAATCTGGTCGCTGTGTGATCTGCTATCGGGATTATTGTTAAAATGAGTTTGGAAATCTCTGTTTTTGTTTTATTCTTTGCACTCATTTTAACTGAATTCGTTTTTATGGCAGTGTTTTTTCTGGTATTGTTCTATGTTTTCACCCCTTTGCTGGTTCTTCATGTATGTCACCGCTACCGCTGGGTTAATAAACTGGGCGCGGTTATCATTGCTTATATTATCGGACTCATAATCGGCAATATCGGGATTCTGCCCATGATCGAATCAAGCTCCGAAGTTCAAAATATCCTGACAACACTTACTATTCCACTGGCAATACCACTACTCTTATTTTCAATAGATATAAGAAAATGGCTTTCGGTCGCCTCCAAAACCATGCTGTCAATGCTGTTTGCCCTGATTGGTGTAATATCGATGGTTTTCATCGGTTATTTCCTGTTACGTGGAGATGGGATAACCGATTTATGGAAGGTGTCAGGATTGCTTATAGGTGTCTATACGGGGGGCACACCGAATCTGGCATCTATTAAACTGGCCCTGGATGTTGATGAAACTATTTACGTGATAACGCATACCTATGACCTGCTGATCGGTGCGTTTTACCTGCTTTTTATGTTGTCGGTGGCACAGCGGTTTTTTCAAACTTTCCTCCCTGCCTATATCCACCTGGATCCGGAAGCAGCCAAAAATGGAGATTTCAACGGCCATGATCCTTACGAAGGCATCTTACAAAAAAAGGTGTTTATCCCTCTTCTGAAGGCACTCGGACTGGCGGTGGCCATATTTGCCATAGCAGGCGGGGCAGGATTT
>PWPZ01000071.1 GCA_003556985.1 Bacteroidota bacterium | reverse complement strand
TGATAACCCGTCCTATAAGACCTTCTCCTACATCCAGTGAAGCAATCTGCCCCGTTCTCCTGGCAATATCTCCTTCGTTTATGGTTTCGGAATCATCAAGCAAAACTGCCCCCACATGGTCTTCTTCAAGATTAAGCACGATTCCCTGAACCCCCGATTCAAATTCTATCAATTCATTTGCATTAACATTGGAAAGACCGTACAATCGTGCTATGCCATCACCTACCTGAAGGACCGTACCAACCTCTTCGTGTTCAACGGTTAAGCTGAAGTCTTCAAGCTGTTGTTTCAATATGTCAGATACTTCTCCTGGTTTTAAATCGCTCATGACCTAATATAGGTTAAAAATTTATGGTCTGTGTTTAGTTGTAGCTTCCTCTCTTACCTGTTTGGTTAACTCCTTTTTCAACAGGGCTAATTCATTTGAAACTGATGCATCATATAATATATCATCGATTTGCAGCATAAATCCTCCTATTATCGATGGCTTTACCCTGGTAACAAGTTCGTGCGGCGGCTTGTCCTTCTGCTGGTACCACAGATTCAGTTTTTGCATAGTCGTATCATCTATCGGAGCCGCAGTGGTGAGCACAAGTGTTTTGATTCCTGCCTCAGCTTTATATAATTGAATAAAAAACCTGAATATTTCCTGGAAATATCTTTCCCGTTTTTTGGTGATCACCAGACCAATAAATTTCAAGGAAGTTTCCGACAAGTTTGATTCAAATTGTTTGCGCAATACATCCTTTTTTTCTTCTGCGCTAATGGCAGGACTTCTCAGCCAGGGAATAATTGCAGGGGTATTTTCAAAAAACTCCGAAAGGATTTGTATTTCATCCGAAAGCATTTTGAGAATCCCTTTTTCCTTGCCGGTAAGAAACAGTGCTCTGGCATATCTGGCGGGAATTTTACTTTCGTTCATGTTTTTGATATTTCTGTTTCATCGGTCAGCCGGAAGGTCCTGCCTCATAATTACAAATATGCAATAAATTTATCCAGCCGAATCTCGTCTGTTTGCACAATTATCAGTTCAGCTTGAATTCATCCAGCAGACTGTTCATCAGCTCTGTTTGATCTGCATCGTCTTTTAGTTTTTTCCGAAGAATCCTTTCTGCAATTTCAACCGATAAAGATGCAATCTGTTCCTTAATCTGGTTAACAGCAGCCGTCTTTTCCTCCTCAATCAGTTTCTTGGCCGAATCAACCATTTTTCTGGCCTCTTTTTCAGCTTCATCACGCGCTTCGACCATAAGCTTTTCTTTTATTTCTCTCCCCTGCCTGATCAGCTTATCCCTTTCCACTATAGACTCGGATATTATTTTATCCGATTTGATCTTGACATTCTCAAGCTCCTGCCTGGCTGTTTCAGCATTTTCAATCCCTTCCTGGATATTTTCTTCGCGTTCCTTCAATGCCTGGACAATTGGCTTCCACGCAAACTTTTTTAAAATTAAAAAGACCAGCGTGAAAGTAACCAGCATCCAGAAGAACAATCCAAAATCGGGCGTTATCAGATCCATGTTTGTTTTTTAAAACCAGGATATATCCGGAGTGTAAGGAAGTAACGCCCCGGATATCCTGAAAATTACATAAACAGTACCAGAAGGCACACTACTATCGCAAAAAAGGCTACCCCTTCTATAAGAGCTGCCGCAACAATTAGATTTGACCGGACATCTCCTGCGGCTTCGGGCTGGCGTGCAATTGCTTCAAGGGCGGTAACACCTATTTTACTGATGCCGAAACTGGCCCCCAGTAAACAAATACTTGCTGCAAAGGCTGCTCCGAGTTGTGCAACAGTGCCAGCCCATGTGACTTGCAGGATAATCGATAATAATAGCATAATTTTTAATTTTAAGGATAAAAGAATTATTGTTAACTGAACTTTATCATTTAAGGATGATTATTTTTCGGTATTAATGTCCGTCAGCAACTGCCATTCCTATAAACAGTGAGGTCAGCAGCGTAAACACATAGGCCTGGATCAGGGCCACCAGCAGCTCGAGGAAGGTTATAAAGATTCCGAACCCAACCGAAAGGACCGAACCCCCGTAACCGAATGAGGGTGAAACTTCCCCGAATATGAATATTAGCGTGAAAAAACCCATGGTTATTATATGGCCAGCCGTAATGTTGGCAAACAACCTTACCATCAGCACGAAAGGTTTTGTCAGAATACCCACCACCTCGATCACCGGCATGATAGGTATGGGCAGTTTTAAAAATAATGGTACATGCGGTGTATTAAATATATGCTGCCAGTATTGCCGGTTCCCGCTAAGGTTAATTACCAGAAAGGAAGTAAGCGCCAGTCCCCCTGCAACAGATATATTCCCGGTAACATTCGCCCCCATGGGGAAAATGGGTATAAGTCCCAGCATATTGTTTATCCAGATAAAGAAAAACAATGTGAGCAGGTAAGGCAAAAAAGGAATGTATTTTTTTTCACCGATGGCGGGTTTTACTATATCATCAATAACAAACAATATAAGGGGCTCAAACAGGCTTTGTATACCGCTGGGAGATGAAACGGGTCTTCTCTTGTAGCGTTTGGCCACCGTGAGGAATATTGCCATCATAACAAGGGCGGCGAAGATCATTCCTGTAACGTTTTTAGTTATGGAAATATCGATTGGCCGGGCAGCATCGGGATCGACGGTTCCGTCCTCCCTTACAACCCTGATCTTACCCTTTTCGGGCCCATCGGTAACTACCCCGAACCCTTTGTAGGTGGCATATCCGTGTTGAAATCTGTGTGACATGAAAATATTCAGCCCTTTTTCACGATGGTAAAGGATCACAGGCAGCGGAACGCTGTAGTGCTTGCCATCGATATCAAAAAGGTGCCATTCGTAGGCATCGCCGATATGATCAAAAATAAATGCTCCCGGCTCAAATTTCACCTCTTCCAGCGGGTTCTCTTCCGCCGCGCTGGCATATATGCCGGTGAACAGCGGAAACAGTAAAATTATCAAACTCCTTAGCATTTTGTCTGGCAGGCTCAATTTGTATCGACTTGATTTATGATTAAAAAAGGCTAAAGTAATCATCTTTTACGGCAGCGATCAAATTAAGTTACTTTTTTTTCAGATAAACATTCAGTGTGTAAATATCAAAAATTGAATAAAGCAGGTAACAGCCCATGAAGACAATTACAAAGGCAAGCAAGTTCTCCCGGATATTCATCAGGTATACCACTATAAACACCAGATGGAGGAGCATCTTGGACCATCTGGCCAAAAAATAACGGTTATTGAAGTCACCTGGTTTTTCCATATCGCTTTTGGCCACTAAAATCCGCCCGAGAACCGAGAGAAGTGAGAAATATAAGATCAGTATATTAAAAACAGGCAGATAATATTCGCTTAAAACTGTTGAAAATAATATAAACCCTGCCAAATAGATCAAGGCGGAATACAGCAGTAAAGATTTCAGAAATCCGGTGATTTTTGGCATCTCCTTTTATTTGATTGTCGGGAACATGAACATCCCGCCAATATACTATAATACCACATAAAAAACCCGGAAATAATAAATATATTATCCCGGGAACCAGGTCATGAAAAAAACCGGCCTATTTTTTCTGAGGTTCGAACGGCTTTTTTATTTCGGGAGAAGGTTTCTGATCACCTCCGTTCATGGTGCAGTTGCCGGTAAATTTGGCGCCAGGTTCAATGGCAAGTTTATTGGCAACAATGTCGCCCTCTATAAATGAAGAGGGTTTCAGGGCCAATAAATCGGAAATAACTATTTTGCCATCTATTTTCCCTGATATATCTGCATTTTTACAGTTAATTTCTCCTTTTACTTTTCCGGATTCCCCGAGTACGATTTTCCCTTTGGATTTGATATTCCCGGAAACTGTACCATCAATGCGGATATCACCATTGGTGATAATATCACCGTTTATTTCGGTTCCTGAACCAATAAGGTTTATAACGTTTTGTTCCATGTCATTACTCTTTGCCATTGTATTCCGGGTTTTTTTATTAAACATAATCAGAATGATATAAGATTATATATTAAAAGCAAAATTACTAAACATTATACATTTTTTGCCCTGCTGCAGATTATTGTTTTAAAAAAAATGACCGGTTTGTGCAATCTTAGCGAAAATTTAATGATTTGTGAAGTTATTTTCACAAGCTGAATTTTCCCCGGAGTATGTTTTTCAAAGGCGCTCCTATTACTTACTCCCGTCATATCCCCATTTCAGGTACATTGCTCCCCAGGTAAAACCGGCACCGAAAGTGGCAAGAATGATGTTGTCTCCTTTTTTAAGTCTTTCTTCCCATTCCCATAAACACAAAGGTAGTGTTGCAGCCGTGGTATTGCCATATTTTTGTATATTGATCATTACCTTGTTCCTGTCCAGGCACATGCGCCGGGCAACCGCCTCGATTATTCTCATATTGGCCTGATGGGGAACCAGCCAGGCTATATCCTCGTTAGCGAGGCTGTTTCTTTCCATAATTTCCACCGCCACATCGGCCATCTTTGAAACCGCCCACTTAAAGACATTCTGACCTTCCTGATATATATAATGCTCCCTGTTATCAATACTCTGATATGAAGCCGGCCTTACCGACCCGCCTGCTTTCTGGTGGAGATGTGAAAATCCGATTCCGTCTGACTGCAGTTTTGAATCGATAATTCCGGTGTCTTCAGAGGTGGGTTCAATCAGTGCGGCACCGGCAGCATCGCCGAAAATCGGGCAGGTTGCCCTGTCCTGATAATCGACTATCGACGACATTTTTTCTGCTCCGGTAATAATAACTTTTTTTGCCATTCCAGTTTCAACGAATTGCTGGGCAGTTGCAAGGGCATATAAGAAACCGCTGCACCCGGCATTGAGATCGAAACTAAAGGCATTTTTAATTCCTGCTTTATGGGAAATGATGTTGGCTGTGGCCGGGAAGGGATGATCCGGAGTAACGGTTGCGCATATAAGAAGGTCAATTTCCGAGGCATCCGTCTCTGTCTTTTCCAGCAGCTTTTTAACTGCTCTGGCACCCAGGTCGGAAGGGCCTGCTCCCTTTTCTTTAAGAATCCTGCGCTCTTTGATTCCGATGCGTGTCATGATCCATTCATCGGAAGTATCCACCATTTTACTTAATTCATCATTGTTGAGAATATAGTCAGGTAATTCTGCAGCAATACCTGTGATTGTAGCCCTGCTTTTTATCATTAACGGAAAGCTTCTTTCAATTTATCCATAAGTTTTGCTTCAACCACGTCCTTCGTATGAATCAGCATGTTCTTAATTGCCTGGCTGCCTGATATCCCGTGACCTATGATAACGGGCTGGTTAATACCCAGTACAGGAGTTCCTCCGTAATTTTCAAAATTGAACTGTTCAAAAAATACATCCTCTATCCCCCTTTTTTTAACCAGGGTGTAAAGTGCTTCAGCCTCTTTAAGTACAATGTTGCCTACGAAACCATCACAAACAATAACATCGGCCTTTGTGTTTTCAAAAAGCTCATTTCCTTCAATATTGCCTGTGAAATTTAAACCGTCGGTTTCCTTCATTAGTTCATAGGCCGCTTTTGTTATCAGGTTTCCCTTTTCTGCCTCTGAACCGACATTTATCAGACTGACCCTGGGGGTGGATATCTGGAATACATGTTCTGCATACAGCGAACCGAGCATCCCGTACTGGAACAAAACGTCCGGTCTGCAATCGGGGTTTAGTCCAACGTCAAGCAGCGTAGCGGAACCACCTTTAATATTAGGTACCTGGGCTGAAATAGCCGGGCGAATAATGCCGGGAATCGATTTAACCATAAACATAGCCCCGATCATCATGGCGCCGGTATTCCCGGTACTTGCAAATGCATCAACCCTGCCGCTTGTAAGTAACCCGAATCCGTTCACAATGCTGGAATTTTTCTTTTTTGAAAAAGCTTTGGCCGGATGTTCCCCCCCTTCTATAACCTCTTCCGTATGAAAAATATCAAATACGGATTCATCAAAATTTTCCTGGCGGATTACTTCAAAGATCTCTTTTTCATTACCTATCAGGACGATTTTGACATCATCGGGCAAATCCCGGGCAGCCATTATCGCTCCTTTAACTGTTGCTTTGGGACCGTGATCACCTCCCATCGCATCAAGTGCAATCTTCATCTAATTAGGGATTAATTATAAAAAGATAATGACAGATACCTGTTTGAAGGGTTCTGTATTGATCGGGTTAGGATGTTACCTCTTTTTCTACGGCGAGCTTGCCCCGGTAATATCCGCATTCACCGCAAACCCTGTGGTATTCCACTGACGTGCCACAATTCTGGCATGATAGCAGTGTGGGAGCAGTGGCTTTATAGTGTGTTCTTCTTTTATCTCTCCTGGTTTTGGAGATTTTCCTTTTCGGATGTGCCATTTTACTGATTATTTAATTGTTCGATTAAGATCTCGGTTCAGAGCTTTGGGAATACTATTTAATAATTTATTATTGCTTGTTTCTTAAAGATTTCAGCGAATCCCATCTTGGGTCTGTCGTTCCTTTCCTCTCACTGACGCGATGCTGATCAAGTTTTTCAATCATATCGTTGTTGCACATTGATTCTCCCTTATCATTCTCCGGATGAGTCCGTTTCAAAGGGAGAAACAGGCGGATACTTTCTCTGAAATATTCCGCCAGATTTAGCTTGTGCTCGCCGGGGTCAAGAATAATAACTTCTGCATCGGCAGAAGTGGCGTTTTCCTCAAACCTTGCATACAAAACAGTTTCAAATGCAACCGGCAGTCCAAACATTTCAAGGCACCTGTCACAAACAACATTCACGTTTCCTGAAAAAGAGAATACAAAAGAGAGTGAATTCTCTTTTTTCTCCATTTCTGCGGCTATATCAACGGTCCCGCCTTCACATTCCGTACCATCAAAAAATTCAAAGAAAGCGTTTTCAAGGGTAAATTCAAAGGAATGCTTTCCGTTTCCCAGCCCCTTGAACATTATATCATATTGGTCAATATAAGCTTTCATTTTAAAAAATGTCGTGCAAAAGTATAAATTAATATTAGAATAAAAAAGAAATATTACCGGTTCCTACAGGTTCCCTGCAGACTCCGGTTACCCCCGGCTTCAACCGATGTATAAAGGGCAGTTTATGCGTTTATGGATTTCCGGCGGAGAATCCGGTAATTTAAGGTATAGAACGTTTAAGGCAGATCAATATTTTATCCCAGTTCACAAACAATAAATTTCTCAAGCTTGTCAACAAAGTAATCATCTTTTCTAAGTACCTCTTTTGCACCGTGTTTTATCATCATCTCCCTGGAGTTATCATCCGTATAGGCGGAAAGTATTATTACCGGAAGGTTTTTGTTCTTTTTTAAAAGGATTTTCAAAGTTTCCAGCCCGTCCAGTGCTTCCTGATCGATGGTATTAAGAACATAATCAAGTACAACAAGGTCAGGATTTAAATGCATATTTTCTACACATGCTTCCCCGCTTAAAAATGTCTTTACACGATATCCGTTTTTTCCCTGGAAAATATATTCCAGAAGGTTCAGGATAACCTTATCGTCATCAACCATGAAAATTGTCTTTTTGGCTTTCTTCATTCTTATCATTTGTGGCGAAATTCTGTGCCCTGCAATTCTTTAATTATGGCAGGGTTCTGCGGCCAGGCATATATTCCATTGGGAAGAGTTGCCGGCATTAAAAGATAACCAGCAAGATAATAAAAATGTTGAAATAATAATGCAAAAGATTACTTACACTGGCATTCAATAACATCCAACTAACCTGTAAAACAGGAGTTTAGTCATGCATATTGCCGTCCAGCGTAAATAAATTAAAAAAGTCGTAGACTGTATCTGATATGATACTCAAATGTTTTGTATATTTATCGGTGAGAGAATTATCCCGCTGTTAAACATCAAACAATTTAAAAGGATGATAAAAACTATAGGCCTTACCAAGGTATTCAGGACCGACGA
>PWPZ01000081.1 GCA_003556985.1 Bacteroidota bacterium | reverse complement strand
GCAGTGAATCCGGAAACAGGGCAGAGGGGTGCCAGGAGGAAGGTAAACAGGATGGAGGGTACCTGTATGCAAGATTCAATGCACCCCGGTTAATGATAAAATATCACATGTGCAATTGGCAGGTCTATGCGCCACAACGGATGCAGCAGGGTGCGGATTGCTCAGATGCAAGGTGTGGTTTACTCCGATGCAATATATGAAGTTTGAGGGATTCAGATAAAAACGGGGGAACTCAGATCAGATTTTTGACCTCCATCATCCTGATGATGGTTTCAATTATCTCGTTTTCGGTTAGAGCCATCCGGTTAAAAGTTACGTCAAACCATGTATAATCAGTGTTTCTTCCTTCAAATGATTCCCGGAATTTCTCTCTTTTTTTATCCATCTCTATAACCGATTTTTTTGCCTCGGCAAACGAAAGATCATAACGCTCGCTTATCATCAGACTTCGCCATTCGAGCGGGGCCTCCAGGCTTATATGAAGGGATTTCATGATGTCTTTGGTCAGTACCACACCTGCCCGGCCGATGATGATCATGTTTCCTTCGTTAGCAATGGAGCGTATAACATCGGCTATTGTTTTTCTGATTTTGCGATCACTTTTATAGTATTTATTTGCATAGGAGGCAAAAATATCCCCCAGTGCATTTCGTTCCTGGTATTTAAAAACATAAGCGATCTCGGAGGGTTTCACATCAAGTTCCCGGGCGGCCTTCTGGAGCAGTTCCTTGTTAATGTAATCCCACTCTCTGGTCCGTTTTTCAGGCTTTTGCCGCTTGTTCAGTTCGTCAACCAGTTTTTGTGTCAGTCTCCTTGCCGAGCATCCGCTTTGCCTTGAAATGGTTACTACCGGCCCAGGATCCTTTTGCATGGCTTTTTTATCATCGGCTTCATGCAGGCGCCGGTTCAGATAGTTAAATAATATATCGGACATGCGTAGTGTAAAAGTTTCTCATAAAAATCTATTTTAAACATTCTTAAATATACAAAAATCCTTTAAACTGCCCTGATATTTCAGAAATATTAAAATGGCGGTTCATCAGCAAGGTACGGCAGATTTGGGATTGCTGCCGGTACAGACAAAATATTCATATACGTTATTACGCTCATTTAGGTTTCGCTGCCGGCCCTCAAAGGTTAATCGCCGATTGATAATAATTAAATTATGAGTTAAATTATAAACAATTATTTAATATTTTTATGGCCGGAGAATTTTTATCGTCCGGGGGCATTTTAATGGATTGCCAGGGGGCTATCCGGATATTGAACAAATATTGAAATTTTGTACAGCGAACTACTTTTACCTCTTTTAACGGCAATGTTCCTTGCTGTGAATATGGGTGCCAGCGGAACGGCCCCTTCATTCTCAGCTGCATACGGAGCCAACATAATCAAAAGGCTTGCTATTCCCGGGGTTTTTGGCCTGTTTGTTCTTCTGGGAGCTATTGTTGCTGGTAAAAGGGTAGGGGTCACCATGGGAAAAGAGCTCATTCCCCCGGAAATGCTCACTCCCGATGTTTTGACCATAGTATTGTTTTCGGTAGGGCTCTCCCTTTTAATTGCGAATTATCTTGCCGTTCCTCAATCAACAAGCCAGGCTACCGTATTTGCCATTTCCGGCCCCGCCATATTTTATGACCGGTTGAATTCGCCAAAGCTTCTTTATGAGATAATACCAACCTGGTTTTTATTACCTCTTATCGGTTTTGCCCTGACACTTATTATAGGAAAGCTTCTCTACAAAAGGATAAAAGATTCAACCCTGCTGGATTATGATAAATTGTCCAATCACTTAGTGCTCAAAATACTTGTGCTTTTGTCTTCATGCTATGTTGCTTTTTCCATAGGAGCCAACAACGTGGCCAATGCTTCGGGACCAATTGCATCCATGGTTCTGAATGAACTTGGAATAGATGCCGACATTGAAGAAAATTTTATTATGATAATTACCGTTACTACTCTTATAATTGCTCCGTGTTTTGCAATAGGAAGTTCATTATTCGGGTACCGGTTGCTGCAATCGACCGGCAAAAGCATTGTTGAATTTGGTCCGGTAGGGGCAACACTTGTTTCAACCGTAACTGCCACGTTGTTGCTTCTGGCTTCGATTACCAGGGGAATTCCAACATCACTTGTTCAACTGAATACCTTTGCCATTATAGCAATTGGCATATCCAAATTAGGATGGAAGAAAGTCATTGTCGACAGGACAGTCCGTAAATTCTGGATCGTATGGATAATAGCCCCGTTGTTTTCACTGGTACTATCTTATACTCTTACAGCTCTTGCTCACCGTTACGGGATTATTTTTTTCTGATAGGCAATGATTATGCTGATCACTTAATAGTTTTGCAACCTGGTTTCACATATGCTGATCATTTATAGTTTTGCAACCCGGTTTCAGAAATGCTGATCATTTATAGTTTTGCGACCCGGTTTCAGGAATATTTAAAATGTAGTTGATTGGTCTCATTTTTGATAACAGTGATCTAAGAATTTACTTATAATATTTTTATGCCTTTAAATAAATTTTCATGACAGCAGGAAAAAACCGAAAAAACCGAAAGACAATTCTCATAAAATTAACAGTAGTTGCAATTGCTGCGGCTTTCTTTGCAGGTGCCGGACTGGGGTTGTTTATCTGGGACAGGGCCTTTAAATCCAACGTAACAACCGGAGAACAGGAATCAGCCGATATTTATATTCCCTCCGGCGCTGATATTGACGATGTCTTCACTATTCTGGAAGAAAACAACCTGATTAAAAATATGCCGGCACTAAAGTGGGTAGCGGAAAAAAAGAATTACCGGAATAATGTACATCCCGGAAATTACAGGCTTAACGATGGTATGAACAATAATGAGCTGATCAATATGCTCCGCTCGGGCAGCCAGATCCTGATCAGGCTGGTCTTTATAAGCCAGCGCACGGTCGAAGATCTGGCAGGGGTTGTATCAAGACAGATCGAGGCTGATTCATCAGAAATTGCCACCCTGGCCAGCAATTCCGAATTCATAGGATCCCTGGGCTTTGACGAGGCCAGTCTTCCCGCATTATTTATCCCCAATACCTACGAATTTTACTGGAATACTACTGCCGAACAGTTTTATTATCGTATGAAGAATGAGTATGATAAATTCTGGAATGAGACGAGAGAGAGAAAAAGGGAAGATATTAGTCTTTCCCGGGTGGAGGTCAGCACAATGGCTTCCATTGTAAGCGAAGAAACTGTTAAGACAGAGGAAATGCCTGTTATAGCTGGCGTTTATCTTAACCGTATCAGAAGAGGTATGCTTTTACAGGCGGATCCCACTGTCAAATTTGCCCTGGGAGACGTTGCCGTTAACCGGATTTTAAGGAAAGACCTTGATATAGATTCCCCCTACAATACCTACCGTAATCCTGGATTACCCCCCGGCCCCATTGTTATTCCTCCGGTGCAGGCGATAGATGCAGTTCTTAATTCTCAGGATCATGAATACCTGTTTTTCAGTGCAAGAGAAGATTTTTCAGGGTATCACCGTTTTGCAAAAACCCTTGCGGAACATAACCGGAATGCTCGTTTATATCAGAATGCTTTGAATCAGAGGCGGGTATTTAGATAATTTGTTTTATTTTTTCATAAAGAAGTTTTATCTTTAATATAAAATTATCATTGGCTGAAAAACCTCTGAGAATCAATTATATATGGATAATATTAAATTCGGCAGGGACGGTTGGCGATCAGTAATTGCAGATGGATTTACCGTTGGAAACCTCGCCAGGATGGCCAGAGCATTATCACGCTGGCTTGTAAATCAGCAGAGAAATAATAACCCTTCGGTCATAATTGGCTTTGACACAAGGTTTGGAGGGGAAATGTTCGCTGAGACCGTAGCCAAGGTGTTTGCTCTTGCCGGGATCAAAGTTTATTTGTCAGACCGGTTTGTTTCAGCCCCCATGGTGTCGTATGGTATTGTTTGCAAAAAGGCATCAATGGGAGTAATGATCACAGCCAGCCATAGCCCGTATCATTATAACGGAATTAAAATAAAAGGATTTCACGGCGGACCGTTGCTTGATGCGGACATTAAGAATATTGAGAATATGGTTCCGGAATTAAATGAAATTCACCTGGAATCGCTGCATTTCAATGAATATGTTGAAAAGGAGGTTATTAAATATATCAATCTGGAAGAAATTTATCTTCAGAACATAAGAAATGAATTTGACGTTGATGCAATTGAAAAATCCGGGTTGGTATTTGCATTTGATGCAATGTACGGTGCCGGTCAGCAGGTAATAAAAAAACTATTGTCCGGTGTACATCTTTTACATTGTGAACATGATTTCACCTTCCGGGGAATAACCCCTGATCCCCAGTTCCGAAACCTGAAAGAGCTTTCCGCTTTCGTTAAAGAAACCGGAAATATTGATTGCAGCCTTGCGGTTGATGGAGATGCTGACCGGGTTGCCCTGCTTGATAAAGACGGAAATTACATTAATTCCCATCTTATCATGCTTCTGCTTATACAATATCTTTATAAATACCGGGGATTTGAAGGGAAGGTGGTAGCCGGTTTCTACTCAACCCGGAAGATAGAAAAACTGTGCAATCATTACGGGCTTGAAGTACAGCGGGTTCGTGAAGGATTTAAGGAAATATCAAGCATTATGCTAAGAGAAAAGGTTCTGGTGGCAGGGGAAGAGTCGGGCGGTATTGCAGTTAATTCCTGCATTCCCGACAGTGACGGGATATGGGCGGGCCTTCTTGTGTGGCAGTTTATGGTTGAAAGTGGGAAATCCCTGAAGGAACTTATCGACGAAGTTTATAAGATTACCGGTTCATTTGCATTTGAACGGCTGGATCTTGAACTTGATAAAAACAGGAAAAAGAATATTATTGAAAAATGCCGGAACGGCCATTTCCGGAAATTCGGCAATAGAGTGGTTGAAAGAGTCGAAATCCTTGACGGGTATAAATATTATTTCAATGCAGATGAATGGCTTTTGATAAGGCCTTCAGGCACGGATCCCTTTCTGTGTCTTTATGCCGAATCGTTCACCCCGGAATCGGCCGGGGAGTTACTGAAGGATGCCCGTGAAACGATACTGTTGGCGGCACCAGGAAATAACATGCCCCAATGAACATTCAGATTATGTTCACTTCCGGCTCCAGTTTAATTTCAAATTTTGAAAACACAGATTCACTGATCCGGCAGGCAAGGTCTTTTATTTCCCCTCCGGTTGCGTTTCCATAATTTCCAAGCACCAGGGCCTGTTTCTCATGGCCCCCTGCATTCCCTGTCCTTTCCCCTTCCCAGCCACATTTCTCGATTAGCCAGCCCGCCGGTATCTTGGTCTGATATTCATTTACAGGGAATGACGGCATGCTATCATACTGCTCTTTAATGGCTTCGGCTTTAACTGACTCGACAATGGGATTTTTAAAAAAACTTCCGGCATTACCTAATATTTCAGGATCAGGAAGTTTCGACCTCCGAATTGCAATAACCGCATTTCTTATCCTTTCCAGACTTATGTCTCCTGTTTTTTCAATTTCTTCCTGGAGATTGCCGTAAGTAGTATTGAAAACAGGATGGCGGAACAAACGGAAAACGACCGATATGATGATAACCCTGTTTTTAAGATGATTTTTGAAAATACTCTTCCGGTAATCAAAATTGCATTCCCTGTTGGAAAGTGAGACCATCTCAAGGGTTTCCAGATCAAGATAGTTGACACGGTCAATAACATCCTTTACTTCGACTCAGTACGCACCGATATTCTGAATAGGACTTGAACCTACCGAGCCCGGGATCAGCGAAAGGTTTTCAATACCTCCCAGTCCGCTATCAACCGTCCATTTTACAAATTCATCCCAGTTTTCACCTGCACCCGCTTCAATAAAGCTGTATTCATGATCTTCGGCAACAGGTTTAATTCCTTTTATTGCAGGTTGCAGGATCAATCCGTTATAATCTTTGGTGAAAAGTATATTGCTGCCGCCGCCAATGATGTAAAACGGGAAATAATCACGGTGATTTTCCAGAATATCTTTGATTTCCTCAAGACTCTGCGCCTGGGCAAAATAACGGGCATATACATTTATGCCCATGGTATTATATTGCTTCAGCTGAAAATTTTCTTTTATGACTACCATACCTGTTTTCTGTTCCGGCAAAGATAACCAAATGAACCGATCCGGACGAAAATTTTTAAAAACATCCGTTCATCTATAAAATCAAATTGGTAATTAAAGATAATTACCGGGCTATTATCTGCGGAAAGGAACAGAATTTTTGGATTATTTTTTATAAATTTGCCGGAAATTTAACGGTTCCGTAGCTCAGCTGGATAGAGCAACAGCCTTCTAAGCTGTGGGTCCCAGGTTCGAATCCTGGCGGAATCACCAGATATTCAACACCCACAAGATATCCAGAGCCAGGATCACGAGCGGGTCGTGATTGTGGCCCCGCGGGGGCGAGCTAATCCTGGCGGAATCACCAGATATTCAACACCCACAAGATATCCAGAGCCAGGATCACGAGCGGGTCGTGATTGTGGCCCCGGCGTATTTGTGAACGCTGATCGTGTTAAGTGATATATATTGAAGTCTCAAGGATGAATGCAGATCTTTTGCTGACGCGATTAAATCATTCATAAGCATTAAACAATCTTCGTCTAAGTTAGTACACCAGGTTAATTCTTCTAATCTGTCATTTATATCATTAATGCTTTCAGTCTTTTGTCGCAAAATTGATCTAAAGTCATATTACCGTATTTTCAAAATAATGCCGCAAATGCTAATATAAACAAAATAAACAGTTCAACGTTTATATATATACATTCTGATTATCTTTGAACAGGCTCCAATAACAGATAAAGTTTATGATTAAAAAAATAAACCGACGGCAGTTTCTTCAAAGAAGTTTTGCCGGGGCTGCCGTTCTTGGCTCAGGTGTTGCTAATCTCAGCTACGATTACCGCTCCACTGGTGTTATTGACAGGGTAAAACTGGGCTCGACGGGATTGACAGTTCCCAGGATCGCCCTGGGCACAGGATCACGTGGAGGCGGGCGGGCATCCAACCAGACGCGATTGGGTATGGAGGCATTTGTAAAGCTTGCCCGTCATGCTTATGACCGGGGACTGAAATTTTATGATATGGCCGATTTGTACGGCTCCCATCAGTATGTGCGCGAAGTCCTGAAGCAGGTACCCCGAGAAGAAACCATTCTGCTGACAAAAATATGGACTACGCAGACCAACTGGCTGGAAGAGCAAACCCCGGGAGAGATGATTGACCGGTTCCGTGCCGAATGCAGGACCGATTATTTTGATATAGTCCTCTTGCATTGTCTGCTGAACGGCAGGTGGCAGGAGGAGAAGAAGGATTTCATTGATGCCCTTTCCAAAGCAAAACAGGACGGGATCATCAAAACAGTGGGTGTGTCCTGTCATAACTGGGATGCAATGAAAGTGGCTGTCGAAGATCCCTGGGTTGATGTAATTCTTGCCCGGATTAATCCCTTCCATAATCATATGGATGGTACTCCCCCTGATGTGATGGGATTGCTTGAGACCGCCCGGCGAAACGGAAAAGGAGTTATCGGCATGAAGATATTCGGAAACGGTGACAATACCTCTGCGGAGGAAAGAGAAAAGTCATTGAGTTTTGCATTGAAAAGCCAGGATATTCACTGCATGACACTTGGACTGGAATCGGACGTACAAATAGACGATGCGGTAAGCAGGGTGATCCGCCTGGCCTGAAAAGGATATTTAATTGGTTTTAAAAGCACCGGCAGATCTTTTACTTCTTCAACGCAGGGTATGCTGAATTTAACAGGAAGATATATTAAAACTGCTTATGGCTCCATTATTAATTATCAAGTTATTTGTTTTCATTCCGGCTTTCCTGTTCATGCCCGTTCATTATTCCGGTGCCACCGGTAACGTTGATATCTCTGCGGCCGATACCTGCGCAGCCAGGAATACAT
>PWPZ01000034.1 GCA_003556985.1 Bacteroidota bacterium | reverse complement strand
GCCAGATAAATAAGAAGCATTAAGTTATGTTCACAACCATTGCAGGAATTATTCTCCGTTACAGGATATTTTTCATTACCCTTTTACTGGCCGTCACCATCTTTATGGGATTCAGGGCCCGTGAAGTCAGGCTTTCGTATGAGCATACCCCCATATTACCCCAAACAGACTCTGCGTTGATTGAATTCAACCGTTACAAGGATATTTTCGGTGAAGACGGCAATATTGTGGTTATAGGAATCCAAAACCACGATTTTTTTGATTATGAGATGCTGAGCGACTGGCTGGTAATGACAGGTGCCCTGCAAAACACCGAAGGGGTAGCTTCAGTCCTCTCGCTCACAGAAGCCTATACTATCATAAAGAACAACGACACCAGAAGCTTTGATTTTCACCCCCTTGCTGAAAAAGCAGCACTGACACGCGGCGGAGCCGACAGCCTGCGAAATATCATTAGCTCCCTGCCTTTCTACAGTGATCTTCTTTATGAGGAAAAATCGGGAACATACCTGATCCTGGTCACGCTGGAAAGGGATATGCTTGTTTCAAATCAGCGCAACGAGCTGATAAGCAATATAGAAAAAGTGACCGGCGAATGTACTTCCGGCTATAATCTTGAAGTGTATTATAGCGGACTGCCCTATATAAGGATAAAAACGGCTGAAAAAATCGAAGGTGAGCTTTACATGTTTATATTACTTGCCCTGGTCATCACCGGGATCATTATGTTCCTTTTTTTCCGATCTTTCAGGGTAGTGTTTTTTTCACTTCTGGTCGTTGCCACCGGAGTGATATGGTCACTGGGCACCATCGTACTGCTGGGATACGAGATAACTCTTCTGACAGCCATGATCCCGCCGTTGCTAATTGTAATTGGCATCCCCAATTCGGTCTTTCTGTTAAACAAATACCATAATGAATATCGTAACCACGGAAACAAGATCAAGGCGCTGCAAAGGGTAATACAAAAAATCGGCGCAGCCACATTTCTGACAAATCTTACAACAGCGGCCGGCTTTGCTACCTTTATCCTTACCAGCACCCAGATACTTAGAGAATTTGGAATTGTTGCCTCCATAAACATCATGGGCATTTTTATCCTTTCCCTGCTGCTTATACCCATAATTTTCAGCCTGCTGCCTGCACCACGGGAAAGGCATGTGAAACATCTTGAAAATACTTTTGTAAAAAAGATAACCGGGTTATTCGAATATCTTGCAGTAAACCACCGGATGAAAATCTATCCGGTGGCAATTGTTATCATCGTCCTGGCTATTGCAGGAATCGCAAGAATAAAAAGCACAGGTTATGTTGTTGACGATTTGCCTCAAAATGATCCCATATATACCGACCTTAAGTACTTTGAAGAGCATTTCAGGGGACTAATACCCCTGGAAATTGTAATTGACACCAAACGTCCCAGGGGAGCTTTTACTCAGGCCACGCTGCAGAATATAGACGAGCTTCAGAAAGCACTTGAAAGATATCCTGAATTATCCAGGCCTCTGTCAATCGCGGAGGCGTTCAAATTCACCCGGCAGTCCTTTTTTAACGGTGCTTCACACCATTACAGGCTGCCAGGTAATTCTGAGAGAAACTTTATTCTGGCCTATATGGGAGACATGGCGGGCACCAGTGACCTGGCCGCTTCCTTCGTTGATGACGAGGGCAGGAATACAAGGATAAGCTATAAAGTAGCCGATGCAGGTACAGAACAGATCGGGCTTCTTGAAGAGATGATCAGGCAGGAAATTGACAGCATATTTCCGGCCGACCGGTACGATGTGTCAATTACCGGGGCAAGCATTTTATCATTTAAGGGTAACAAGTATCTCGTCCGGAGCCTGTTTACAAGTCTCTTTATTGCTGTTGTTATTATTTCTATCTTTATGGCATGGATGTTTTCATCGGCAAGGATGATGATAATTTCCCTGATCCCCAACCTCGTTCCATTACTTATAACCGCTTCTTTTATGGGCTATTTCGGGATACCTGTGAAACCGTCTACCGTCCTGGTATTCAGCATAGCTTTCGGCATTTCGGTCGACAACACCATCCATTTTCTCGCCAAGTACCGTCAGGAACTCAAAGCCACAGGGCTTGACATAAAAAAATCGGTATGCAACGCTATCAGGGAGGCTGGGGCAAGCATGATCTATACTTCAATAGTATTGTTCTTCGGCTTTGCTATATTTTCACTTTCCGGTTTCGGGGGAACCAAGGCTCTCGGTGTTCTGGTATCTTTTACCCTGCTCATTGCGGTAACATCCAATTTAATATTATTACCTTCAATGCTGCTGACCCTGGAAAGAATAATCATCAGCAGGAATTTTGAAGAACCCCTTATGCAGATTTACGATGAAGAGGCTGACGACCAGGAACTGGAAGAGCTTGATGAGACTGCCGTAAGGAAGGAAAGAAATAAAATTGAAATACAAAATAACTGACTTGTAATAAGACGACGGCCGGCAATCAGGGCATTGAAATAAGGATTATTCCCTCCGGCAAAATAAAAAAACTCTATGCAAAAACCGGAACAACTACGCGAATTGATTGACCGGGAAATAGACAAAATGGGGTTTGCAGATCGCCTGCCGGGCGAATTATACCTTCCGGTCGATTATGTTATGACCAACGGAGGGAAGCGCCTGAGACCGGTGCTTTCACTTATGGCCTGTGAGGTGTTTTCAGATAACCTCACCCCCGCCCTGAAGCCGGCTGCCGCCATTGAAATATTCCATAATTTCACACTCCTTCATGATGACATAATGGATAAGGCCGATATTCGCAGGGGCAAGTCAACGGTGCACAAAAGATGGAATGACAACGTGGCCATACTCTCAGGAGATGCCATGGCGGTATTGTCTTTTGCCCTGATATCATCAGCACAGCGGGAAGTCCTTCCCGCACTGCTTGAAGTTTTTAATACAACCGCGCTTGAGGTGTGCGAAGGGCAGCAGATGGATATGAATTTCGAATCCATGGCATTTGTAAGCAGGGACATGTACCTTGAGATGATCAGGCTCAAAACATCGGTACTTGTGGCGGCATCAATGAAGATAGGAGCCCTCTGCGGAGGTGCCTCCGAAAGTGATGCTGAACTGATGTATGAGTCAGGCCTGAACCTGGGGCTGGGTTTCCAGATCCAGGATGATTTGCTTGACCTTTACGGTGAACAGGAAGCATTCGGCAAGAAAAAAGGCGGCGATATTGTCCAGAACAAAAAGACATTCCTTCTTGTCAGCGCCCTTGAAAAGGCCGGGGGGAAAACGGCTGAAAGGTTAGGTTATCTGATGGAGAAAGAAAAAGATCCTCAGGTAAAAGTCATGGAAATCAAGAAGATTTTTGATGAGCTTGGCACAGGAAAAGAAGCCGAAGAAAAGGCCCGCAGCTATTTCAGCCAGGCAATTGAAAAACTGAATGACACCGGTCCCGGCCATTCACGCAAAACAGAAATTGTTGGTTTCATAAAGAAAGTAATGGAAAGAAAAACCTGATTGGCGGCAGGAAGCGGTAATTCCGCCATATTTTAACTGTAACATAACTAAGCTGGCGACCGTATAGGTGTTAGTAAAAAAATTACTTTTAGCCTGATTTTCCCCGTAAGGGAAATAATTCATCACCTGGTTTCGTATAAATTAGAGTTATTAAGTTATTCAGCTATATTTTATAAAGCAACGAACTAATTACTTTGTTTTTTAAAACCCTTGGAATCCCGCATGCTTTAAACATTTAATTTTGTCCGTCAAAGGCTTTTAAGGTTCCATTTTTTTAATTTTAATCTGTTATGCCAGAAAACTCAGGAAAGATAATACAGGTCATCGGACCGGTGGTAGACATCAGCTTTGGAGCCAGGGGGGCCAAACTTCCCCATATTCACGATGCTTTGGAAATAAAAAGGGATGACGGCCAAACACTTATAGTCGAATGCCAGCAACATATCGGCGAAAATACAATCAGGGCTATCGCCATGGATTCTACCGACGGTTTAAGACGCGGCCTTAAGGCAAAAAACCTGGGCAGGCCTATCACCATGCCGGTTGGCGAGCAAATAAGGGGAAGGCTTCTTAATGTTGTCGGAAACCCTATTGACGGGATGAAGGATGTGAGTCATGAAAATGGGGCTCCCGTACACAGAAAGGCACCGGCATTTGACCAGTTATCTACCGAAACGGAGGTGCTTTTTACGGGAATAAAAGTCATTGACCTGCTGGAACCTTATTCCAAGGGAGGTAAAATCGGGCTTTTCGGAGGTGCAGGTGTTGGCAAAACCGTGATCATCATGGAGCTGATAAATAACATTGCCAAAAAGTATTCCGGTCTGTCGGTTTTTGCAGGAGTAGGAGAACGCACCCGTGAAGGGAATGATCTGCTAAGGGAAATGATCGAAACCGGGGTTATACGCTACGGTGACAAGTTTATCAAGAGCATGGAAGAGGGGAGCTGGGACCTCAGCAAGATCGATCCCACGGAGCTTGCCAAATCTCAGGCTACCCTGGTTTTCGGGCAAATGAATGAACCGCCGGGAGCAAGATCCACGGTTGCCCTTTCAGGTTTGTCAGTGGCCGAATCATTCCGCGACGGCGACGATTCCGGAGGCGGAAAAGATATACTATTCTTTGTAGACAACATCTTCAGGTTTACCCAGGCCGGCTCTGAAGTCTCGGCACTTCTGGGACGTATGCCTTCGGCCGTGGGATATCAACCCACCCTTGCCACGGAGATGGGTATGCTGCAGGAAAGGATAACCTCAACAAAAAGAGGCTCCATAACATCGGTCCAGGCAATATATGTCCCTGCCGACGACCTCACCGATCCGGCCCCTGCAACCACCTTCGCACATCTGGATGCCACCACGGTCCTGAGCAGAAAAATTTCTGAACTGGGTATCTATCCTGCTGTCGATCCACTTGATTCAACCTCACGTATCCTCACCCCTGAAATTGTGGGAGACGAACACTACAAAACGGCCCAGCGGGTTAAGGAACTTCTTCAGCGCTACAAGGACCTTCAGGATATTATTGCCATTCTTGGTATGGATGAGCTCTCCGAGGAGGACAAGCTCATTGTTCACAGGGCCCGAAGGTTGCAGCGCTTTTTATCACAGCCGTTCCATGTAGCAGAGCAGTTTACAGGGCTTCCGGGTGTTCTGGTATCGATTGAAGACAACATAAAGGGATTCAACATGATAATGGATGGCAGGGTTGATGAATATCCCGAAGCGGCATTCAATATGGTGGGAACAATAGAGGATGCAATCGAAAAAGGAAACCGGCTGCTGGCCGAATCGAAATTATAATCACTGCCCCTATGCACTTAGAAATACTGACCCCTGACAAAACGGTATTTTCCGGCAAGATCAAATCGGTGACCCTGCCCGGTACAAAAGATCCTTTTACCATTCTGAAGAAACACGCCCCCATTATTTCCACTCTTGACAAAGGAGAGCTGGGGCTCGAGAATGACCAGGGGAGCTATTTTCTGTATCTCATTGGTCCGGGTATTGTGGAAGCCAGGGATAACAAGATAGTGGTGCTGATAGAAGAAATAAAGCCCGTGGAGGGGTCGGCCAAATAATTGCATAAAGGACCGGGAGAAGAATCAGAGATACCTGAAATGTCTTTCCCGAAAAATTGCAGGCAAATACAGGCAGGCAAAGAACGGCAGTCCGGAAAATAAGTCCGGCGCCAGAGCAGATAAATTTCCGGCGAAAGCTGAAAGAAGAAGAGAACAAAAAAACCTGGGAACAAATGGTAAATCTTGAATATAAGGGAACTGCATCCGGCAGTCCCCTGAAATTTCTCATTGTAAGGTTCAGCTCTATCGGTGATATTGTACTCACCACCCCGGCAGTCAGATGCCTTAAGCAGCAGGTTGAGGGCGCCGAGGTGCACTACCTCACCAAACCGCAATTTGTACCCGTAATAAAGGCAAATCCCTATATCGACCGTATCCATGAGCTTAAAGATTTGCGCCAGACCATTAATGATTTGCGCCGGGAGCAGTTTACCTATATAATCGACCTGCATCACAATCTGCGTACCGCCATTTTAAAATCACGGCTTCCCGCGATATCCTTTTCCTTCGACAAACTGAATATTGAAAAGTGGCTCCTGGTCAACCTGCGGATCGACAGGATGCCGGACACCCACATCGTTGACCGCTACCTGGATACCATGAGCCTTTTTGATGTTGAGAATGATTGCGGCGGACTGGATTATTTTGTTCCTCAAAAGGATGAGATTGATATGGCCGGTCTTCCCGCCCCGTTCCGGGACGGTTACATTCTTTTTGCCATCGGGGCGAACCACGCCACAAAGCGGCTCCCCACGGAAAAGATAATGTCAATATGCAGGGAGACCGGACTACCGGTTATACTTGCCGGGGGGAAAGAGGATATCTCCAGGGGAAAGGAGATATCAGACGCCTGCGGCGATCCGGTTTTAAATGCCTGCGGAAAATACAACATTAACCAGTCGGCCTCCCTTGTAAGGCAGGCAAAAGTAGTTATCAGCCATGATACCGGACTGATGCATATGGCAGCTGCGTTCAACAAAAAGATTATTTCGGTATGGGGGAACACCGTTCCCCGGTTCGGAATGACTCCCTATTTGCCCCATCCGAAATCAGCTGTTTTTGAGGTTGAAGGATTGAAATGCAGGCCCTGCTCAAAACTTGGCTACAGGAAATGCCCCAAAAGCCATTTCCGGTGTATGACGGACCAGGATACCGGCAAAATTGCCGCCTGTGCGGCAGAACTTTTTAAAAGCCGTTAACAGTTCAGTCATGCCAGGAAATGACGACCCCATGACTATCGGGCAATGTCCCGCCAATGCATAACCACGTCAGGCCTTCGCATATTATCATACCAGGACATTCCATTCTTATAATGCCCCCAGATCAACTTCCAGGGAGAACAGGAATGACATCTCGTTTCTTGAGGGAATACGGGCAAGTCCGGCGCTGAGGTTTATGGGAACGGGCGCCCTCAGTATATGGAGTGCCGAGGTAACAACGGCTCCCCATGAAAACAGCCTTTCGTTTTCCCACTCCAAGGTGCCGTTTCCGGGAACCCGGTTCCCGTTGACTCCGCCTTCCGCAAAGAGCTCGGCATGGAACCTTTTAAGATAAATGACGCCGGGGAGAGGGATGCTGATATCAGGATATAAAAAGGGAAATGAGTAGCTGCCTTTGAGCAGGCGAAGGTCCTCACTGGCTTCCTGAGGGTAGCCCCGGGGAAGACGGATAAGATTTGCATAGTAGTATTTGACCTGCTCCTGCCGCTGCAGCTCACCTTCAATCCGGAGGCTGTTATGAGGGAATATGCCGGGAAAATACAATGTGAGCCCGGCAGCGCTGATGGAACCAAGGTTTTCCGAATCGAAAGGGGCATCGTTCCTTTGAAGCCTTAATGTCTGTCCCCACCGTGGGGCAAGATCACGCAGGCTCCTGCGTGCATGCCTGTAAGCAATCAATCTCGTCCGGATAGTGGTCATGCCCCTTTTATAGATGTCGTCATTTTCATAATGGTAGAGTAAATTATCATAGCTGATCCTCACCAGTGGCGTTAATCCCGCGATATAGCGGCCTGCGGAAAGATTCAGCGGAAGGTAAACGGTGCCGCTGAGGTTCAGCCGGCCGGAGGTACCGGGGCTTTCAGGCCCGATGGTATCTCTCCCCGTCAGAATCTGCGGCTCATCACCATAATCGAAGCCGGTTTCAAATACCGGATACCACCCTTTGTATATAAATCTGCCATGAGCCACATGATTTCCGTTCCTGTAGGAATAACCGAGATAAGTGTTGGCCGTATTCAGTAAATTCTGCGAAAGCAGTGTGAAGCCGGGAAAGACGGGTAGACGGTCAGGGTTCAGTTCACTGTAATCATAATAAAAGGGCGACCAGCTGTGAAACCTCAGCAGGTTAAGTCCCCTTCTGTATGGCCTTATCTCCCAGCCGGAGGTATCGTATTCACTTGTTTTGACAATGCCCTT
>PWPZ01000188.1 GCA_003556985.1 Bacteroidota bacterium | reverse complement strand
TATGATCATTGAAATAAAAATCCCTTCACCGGGAGAATCGGTCAGCGAGGTGGAAATAGCAAGCTGGCTTGCAGAAGATGGTGACTATGTTGAGAAGGACCAGGAAATAGCAGAAATAGAATCTGATAAAGCAACCCTGCCCCTGATTGCAGAAGAAAGCGGCACAATTAAAATACTTGCAGGAACAGGCGAGCCGATTGAGGTAGGTGCTGTGGCATGCCGGATCGACACTGAGGGAAAGGCCCCCAGACAAGACCCTGAAATCACCTCAGCCGCCACCGGAGAATCTAACGGCAAAACTGCGTCAGGAGACACATCACGGCAGCCGGCACCTGAACGGGACAGTGAAACCATCTCCCCGGACGGCACCCGGGAAGAGGACGTTTCAGATGATAAAGCCGATGAAGGCAATGATGGCGGCGGAAAGAAGAAAAAGGCAGTAGCTGATAGTTCAGGCAGGATGGCACAGAGCAGCAAACATGAGAAAGGAGCAGAAGCATCCGGTTATGAACAAGTAAAAATATCTCCCCTGGCGAAAAAATTGATGGAAGAAAAGGGTTTTTCCATCGGCGATATTATTAACGGACTTCAACGGATAACCAGGGATGATGTGGCGGCTATAGCTGAGATGAGCAAAACCGGCCATGTACCGCTACAGGAAAATATACCCGTAAACCGGGATATGAAAAAGCAAAAGATGTCAATGCTCAGGCGAAATCTGAGCAAGCGTCTGGTGGCTGTGAAAAACGAAACCGCCATGCTCACCACATTCAATGAGGTTGACATGAGCGGTATCATATCCCTGAGAAAGAAATACCAGTCAGCATTCACTGAGAAACACGGTGTTAAACTCGGTTTTATGTCGTTCTTCGTAAAAGCCGTCACGGAGACCCTGAAAATATACCCCAATGTCAATTCCTTCATCGAGGGTGATGAAATTGTAACCCCGGAATATTACGATACCGGCATTGCCGTACAGACCGACAAGGGACTGATGGTACCCGTGATCAGGAATACCGAAACCCTGAGCCTTGCCGGAATTGAAAAAAAGATTCTGGAGCTTGCCGATAAAGCCCGGAAGAACCGTATAGCGATGGAAGATCTCACAGGTGGTACCTTCACCATAACCAACGGAGGGATATTCGGTTCGCTTTTGTCAACACCCGTCTTAAATCCGCCTCAATCGGGTATCCTTGGTATGCATAATATAGTAGAGAGGCCTGTAGCTGTTGAAGGAAAAGTTGAAATAAGGCCGATGATGTATATTGCCCTTTCCTATGATCACCGCGTAATAGACGGTCGCGACTCGGTAGGATTCCTTGTAAAGGTCAAAGAGCTGCTGGAAAATCCGGCGGCCATGCTTTCCGGTGGTAAAGACCCCGTTGAGATGCTGCTCGGTATCTGATGCTTTATCGCACTATCACGTTATCGCGCCCGGAGCAATACATGTTAAGCATGGGCTCTGCATCTGCCATGCCTGCTTCAAGGGCGGTCCGCAAATCCTCACAGCCTCCTTCCATATCATTCAGGTTAATACGTGAAACGGCCCGTTGCAGATATGCGCCGGGATTATCGGGCTGAAGGCGGAGTGACAAGTCAAAATCACTTATCGCCTCTTCATGAATTCCAAGGATACCTTTTGAAATACCCCGGTTAAAATATGCCATGGCGTGAGAACTGTCCAGAGCTATGGCAACTGAAAAATCGGAAATGGAACCCTGGTAATCGCCGTTCATGGCCCTGGCTGTGCCAAGAAGATAATATGCCTGCGGATTGGTATCATCCAGCTCGACCGACCTGCCCAGGTCGGCACCGGCTTCACGGGCCCTGCCCCTCCGCAGCCAGACCAGTCCCCTGTTCATGTACGCCAGCGGATTGGTACCATCTGCTCCGATCGACCTGTCAAGATCATCCATTGCATTTTCAAGCTGACCGCTGCTGGCATAGGCAGTGCCCCGGTGATACCATATCTCAGCATCATCCTGATCATATTGCAGAGCCAGGCTCAAATCATTTATTGCCCCATCGTAATCACTTATCCGCCTTTTGAATATCCCCCTCTGTTTATAAAGACCGGCAGAGCCGTCTCCTAATTCTATAACCCGGTTATAATCATCAATCGCATCAATAAAATTATCCAGGCTGGCCATTGTGGTTCCCCTTAAACGGTATAGTTCGGGATTCTCACCATCATACTCAATTGCCATGTTATAATCGTCGACTGCTCCGGCAAAATCGCCAAGGTTTGCTTTAAGGACCCCTCGGTGGAACCATGCCCGCCCCAGGGCCGGATCGGTTTCTATTGCCTTTGTGAAATCACCCAGCGCTCTTTCATATTGGTTTAGTTTCTGACTCGCCACTCCCCGGTTTGTATATGACAACGCCGGTTCATAACCCAGTTCTGCAGAACGGGTGAAATCTTCTATCGACAATTCATATTTGCCGGTAACAGAATAGGATTCACCACGGTAAAAAAAGGCTTTTGCGTACTGGTTATCCATCCCGGTTATCTTTGAAAATAACTGAATGGCAGTGTCGTCGTCGCCAAGTATTGCATGCCCGAGTGCTTCCTCAAAACGGGCCTCCAGAAAACCGCTATTGAGCCTGACAGCTCGTGAAAAATTATCCAGGGATTCACTGAACAGTTCACTTTCCCTGTTTTCAAGCCCTTTATTATAATAATAGCGGGCAAGGGGGTATCTTCCCAGAAATGTTATCAGTACAAGAATCACAACGGAGCCTGCTATAATTGTTCTATTATTCATAAAAACCTGACTTTAAATATATTAATTAACAGTATTTTAGTAAAACGATCAATAAACCCTGCGGCTGGTTAATACTTTCTTACGAGAAAACAGTGCGATATGTTATAAAATATCTGCATCCCGGCCGTTTTTTTTTACTTTTACAAATTATGAAAAACAAGACCGCACTTCTGTTCGGGGCAACCGGCCTGACGGGTTCCCATCTGCTTGAAAAACTCATCGCTGATCAAAGATATAAGAAAATAAAGGTATTTTCCAGATCGGCCATACAATCTGACAGCGTCAAGACAGAGGTAATAATAACCCCTCTGGAAGAAATTGAAAAATATGAAAAAGAGATAAAAGGAGACGATGTTTTTTGCTGCCTTGGCACTACCATTAAAAAAGCAGGCAGCAAAGATAACTTCAGGAAGGTTGATTACGACTTCCCGTTAAAGATAGCTGGCATTGCATCCAAAAATAAGGTTCCCTCCTTCCTTGTAATTTCTTCGGTTGGAGCCGATCCGGAAAGCCGTGGCTTCTATCTCAGAACAAAAGGGGAAATGGAAAAGAAATTGTATGAAATTGGTTTCAAAAAACTGGTCATCCTGAGGCCCTCCATGCTTCTGGGAAAAAGGGAAGAGTTCCGGTTTCTTGAAGAAACGGCCAAACTGCTGATCAAACCGGCAGGATTTATGTTCAGGGGAAAATTAAGAAAATACCGGCCCATTGAGGCAGAGACCCTAGCAGCAGCAATGGTGAACCTGGCAAATACAGATACCGGAAAGATCTTTTTTGAATCACATGAAATTGAACTGCAACTCAAAGAATAATATGTGCTACAGTCCGCAAAATTAATTTGCCTTTACCTCGTTATTTAACTGATTTATGTAATGAATAATCTCTATGGCCGAAAGTACAGATTTTTTAAAACTTGCAAATGAAAGGCAAAGTGACCGAAAGTACCATGATAAACCTGTGGAGGAAGAGAAACTCAACCGTTGCCTGGAAGCTGCAAGACTGGCTCCGTCGGCCTGCAATGCACAACCCTGGAAATTCATAGTGGTAAACGACAGTGAAATAAAAAATTCACTGGCAGAACTTACCACATCGGGAAGGCTGATCCCCATTAATCACTTCACCCGCCAGGCTCCCCTGCATGTGGTCCTTATAATGGAAAAACCCAATCTGACATCTAAATTCGGCGAACTGGTTAAAAGCAAAAAATATACCCTTATGGACGTAGGAATCGCCGCATCCCATTTCTGCCTCCAGGCTGCGGCCGAGGGACTGGGCACCTGTATGATAGGCTGGTTCGACGAACCGGGGGTCAGGAAGCTTCTGAATATTCCGGATAATAAACGGCCGATGCTGATTATAACACTCGGATACCCGGCCGGAAATAAAAGAAAGAAAAGGAGAAAGGAAATGAACCGTATTGTAAGCTATAACAGCTATTGATCAAATGGAAACGCTTATGGCGATATAACATATTACATCAAACATGGTAAAACCGGAATTGATTGATCCTTTGGAGCCGGTTCGGCAATTAATTATATTTTTTCTGCATTAACCTTTTCCGGATTGATTGATTGACATTTAATTCAAACAAATTATTTAGTGCAAATAACCTACCAATAATCAAAACAATTTTTAAAATGAAGAAAATCTTTTTTATGTTTTTACCTGTGGTATTACTTGCGGTATCCTGCAGTGACTCCTCCAGGATTACAGACAATCCACTGCTTGCCGAATTCGATACTCCATTCGGTGCCCCACCCTTCGACAAAATAGATGACGAGCATTTCCTGCCCGCAATTGAAGAAGCGATCAGGGTGCATAAACAGGAGATAGAGGCAATTACCGGAAATCCGGAATCGCCGACTTTTGAAAACACCATTGTGGCCTATGACAATGCCGGCGAACTGCTGGGCAGGGTTAATGCTGTTTTCGGCGGACTCCGGGGGGCGGAAACCAACCAGCGCCTGCAGGAAATTGCCAGGGAAACAACCCCCATGCTTTCGGCCCACAGTAATGCGATAAGCATGAACCAGGAACTTTTCGAAAGAATCCAGGCTGTTTACGAGCAGAGAATGGATATCGGACTCGATGACGAACAGCTCAGGGTAGTTGAAATGTATTACCGTGATTTTGAAAGAAACGGCGCCGCCCTTCCCGAAGAAAAACAGGAAGAGCTGAAAAGGCTGAAGGAAAGAATGTCAATGATATCGCTTCAGCTTGGTGAAAACCGGCTTGCAGAAACAAACGATTTTCAATTGATCCTGGAAAGCGAGGAAGACCTTGCCGGTCTGCCCCGGTCGGTAATATCGGCAGCCGCAGAGGCCGCAGAAAGGGAAGGTCTTGAAGGCAAATGGATGATAACCCTTCATAAGCCAAGCTGGATACCTTTTTTGCAATATTCGGAAAGAAGGGATCTCCGCGAAAAGATCTATACCGGCTTTATCATGCAGGCCAACAATAATAATGAACACGACAACAAGGAACTTTTCGCCGAACTTATGCAGCTGCGCCTGGAAATGGCAAGGTTGATGGGTTTCGATAACTATGCTGAATTCTTTCTGGATATACAGATGGCCCAAACACCTGAAAATGTTTATGATTTCCTTTACCAGGTATGGGAACCGGCTGTTGCCAGGGCCAATAATGAAAGGGATCAGATGCAGGCAATCATCGAAAGGGAAGGTGGTGATTTTGAGCTTGAGTCGTGGGACTGGTGGTATTATGCCGAGAAGTTGCGAAAGGAACTTTATGATCTGGACGACGAAGAAGTAAGTCCTTATTTCACAATTGATAACGTAAGAGACGGAAATTTCCTCCTTGCCAATAAGCTGTTCGGACTGACATTTGAAGAGCGGACCGAAGTTCCGGTCTACCACGAGGAAGTTGAGGCGTTCGAAGTATTTGACAGGGACGGCAGCCACCTGGGAATCCTTTATATTGATCCACATCCTCGTCCGGGTAAAAGAGGAGGTGCATGGTGCGGCACTTATCGCTCAGGTTCGTGGGACAACGGAGAGAGAATTTCACCCATAGTTACCATAGTAATGAATTTCAGCAGGCCCGCCGGCGGCAGGCCCGCAATGCTCAGCTGGGACGAGACAACCACCTATTTTCATGAATTCGGTCATGCGCTCCACAATTTTTTTGCTGAAGGCAGGTACAGAAGAACCAGCCGCAGCGTGCCAAGGGATTTTGTTGAGCTGCCCTCGCAGATACTGGAAAATTGGGCAGGAGAGCCCGAGCTCCTGAAGGAATACGCTATCCACTATGAAACAGGAGAGCCGATTCCCGATGAACTTATTGAGCGGCTCAGGAGAGCAGAGCATTTTAACCAGGGTTTTATGAATGTTGAGTACCTGGCTTCCGCATTTCTTGACATGGACTGGCACACCACCGATCACAGAGAAACAATAGATGTGGCAGCTTTTGAGGAAGAATCAATGAGAAATATCGGACTCCCTTCCGAGATAGTTCCCAGATGGCGCACTACATATTTCGGTCATATCTTCGGAACGGGATATGCCGCAGGTTACTACGTATACCGCTGGGCCGGTGTTCTTGATGCCGATGCCTTTATGGCCTTCAAGGAATCGGGCGACCTGTTCAACCAGGAACTGGCCGAACGATTCCGTAAATATATCCTTGCCGAGAACTCACTCCGGGAAGGAATGGAAGCTTATGTCAAGTTTCGTGGTTATGAACCATCCATTGAACCTTTTCTTATCCAGAAGGGTTTAATGGAAAGGAATTAAGTCACTTTGCAATGCCCGGGGTGGACCGCCCGTAAAACCTCCGGGAACTGAAAAGAAATATCCTGAATAAGTGTTTCCGGGCCATAGCCCGGAAGCATTTATTCAGGCTGTTTATGTGCAAACCGGAACACTTTACATATATCCGGCCGGTGCTGGACATCACCTGTAAAGCAATGAGCCCGGTGTTTGGTATCACCTGTGAAGCAATGAGCCACGGGGGAAAATCCATAGCTGCAAACAACGTATCTTTATGGTTTTGAACATCACCCTTAAAAGGCAATGAGCTACGATATAAAAAAAATACTGGAAAAAGAAGAATTTTCAAGGGAAGATCTTATACGACTCCTTTCGGCCGATGAAAAGGAAAGAAAGCTTATTTACGCGAAAGCGGCTGAAACCAAGGCGGAGCACGTTGGGAAAAAGGTCTATTATCGCGGACTTATTGAGTTTTCCAATATATGCGGAAAAAACTGCTATTACTGTGGTATAAGGCGTGATAACCGTAACATCAGGCGGTATAACCTTGGCGACAGGGAGATCCTCAAAGCCGTGGAATTTGCATATAATAACAGGTATGCTTCAGTTGTACTGCAATCGGGCGAAATAGAAAACAAGGGGTTTACCGACAGAATAGAAAGCCTTCTCAAAGAAATAAAGCGTATCAGCAATAATGAACTGGGCATTACACTATCGCTGGGTGAACAAACCGGAGATGTTTACCAGAGGTGGTTCGATGCCGGGGCTCACCGCTATCTGCTCAGGATAGAATCATCCAGCCCCGAACTATACGCCAAAATACATCCTGATGACAACAGCCATAACTTCAACAGAAGGCTGGAGTGTTTACGGACTTTAAAAAACATTGGTTACCAGACAGGAACGGGAATTATGGTGGGTCTCCCCTACCAGACCCCGGAGGATATTGCCGGAGATATTCTTTTTATGACCGATTTTGAAATTGACATGGTTGGCCTGGGTCCGTATATTGAGCATCGTGATACCCCCATGTTCAAACCTGGCAATCTGCTTATGCCTCCCGCCGAACGTTTTCATCTGGCCCTTAAAACCATTGCTCTGCTGCGGATAATCATGAAAGACATAAACATTGCCGCAGCAACCGCCTTACAGGCAATTGACCCCATGGGCAGGGAAAAAGCCCTTATGGTCGGGGCCAATGTGATAATGCCGAATATCACGCCAGGAAAGTACCGCGACAGCTATAAGCTTTATGAAAATAAACCCTGCACTGATGAAGAGGCAGAAGATTGCAGCAGCTGCCTGGAGGCAAGGATCCATATGGCAGGTGATGAGATAGGCTATGGGGAATGGGGCGATTCGAAGCATTTTTTCAGAAGAAACCAAAAGTGATAAAAATTTAATATAATCCGGCTCATCCTGTAAAGGATGGTGGCCCTTACCCGGGTTTTTGTTGCGCACCGCCTTTTTCATCATCCATGTTTTGGAGAACAGTCGCCGCAGGGAGAT
>PWPZ01000190.1 GCA_003556985.1 Bacteroidota bacterium | reverse complement strand
TGTTTCTGTAATAGATAAGCGGCTTCTCAACCGATTCTCCCACCGCCTTATAAGCTGCAAAGTGAATAATCGCATCTATGTCACTATTTTGGTCTAGGTAGCTGCTCAGTTTATTCTCGTCGCAGAAATCCAGCTCCTCAAATTCAGGCCTGACCCCGGTAATCTTTTCAATTCCGTCGAGGACCGAGATGTCGGAGTTGGCAAGATTATCGGCAACCAGAACCCGGAAACCCTCATTTATCAGCTCCACTGCCGTATGGGAGCCGATATAACCCGTACCTCCGGTTACCAGTATAGATTGCATAGACAAAGAGTTATTTCGTTAATTAAATAATTAAACCTTTTGAGACAGGATCAAAGTCCCCAATAGCAAATACCATCCTGTTCCTTTTTGAACAGCTCAAGGTAGGTGCTCTTTACATCAATCAATACAGCGGGATTGTTGGTTATGGCCCTGAAATCATCAACATTCAGGTCAAGATATTCCCTGTGATTAACTGCAACGATAACTGCATCATAACCTGTTTCCGGACTCTCTTTCATCCGGAAGCCGTATTCTTCCTCTACTTCACCGGCCGAGGCATGCGGATCGACAACGTCAATATTTTTTACCCCGTACGACTTTAGTTCGGTATACACATCGACCACCTTGGAGTTTCTGATGTCACTCACGTTTTCCTTAAAGGTGACCCCCATGATAAGCACCCGGGATTCCTGGACGTTCTTGCCAAGGGAGATCATCTTTTTTATTGTTTGCCGGGCAAGGTAGGCACCCATAAAATCGTTTATATAGCGGCCTGCATTGATTATCTGAGCGTGATAGCCGAATTTGCTGGCTTTATAGGTAAGGTAGTAGGGATCAACCCCAATGCAGTGGCCCCCCACCAGTCCGGGATAAAACCTAAGGAAATTCCACTTTGTGCCGGCTGCCTTCAACACTTCGTATGTGTTGATCCCCATTCTGTTAAAGATGATGGAAAGCTCATTCATAAAAGCGATGTTGATATCACGCTGGGTATTTTCTATGATCTTTGCAGCCTCAGCCACCTTTATGGATTCGGCCCGGTGCACGCCTGCCCCGATTATCATTTCATAGGTTTTTGCTATGTTCTCAAGCGATTCGTCGTCGCAGCCGGAAACCACCTTCACTATCCGGGTAAGAGTATGTTCCCTGTCACCGGGATTGATTCGTTCGGGAGAAAACCCCACTTTAAAATCTTCCCTGAATTTCAGTCCGCTGTGCTTCTCCAGCAAAGGGATACAATCCTCTTCGGTGCAGCCCGGATATACGGTTGATTCATAAACAACGTAATCGCCTTTTTTCAGGATCTTTCCTACTGTTTCCGAAGCCTTGAGCACGGGGGTAAGATCGGGCAGCTTGTGTTCGTTTATAGGGGTGGGAACGGCAATGATGTGGAAATTGGCCTGGCGGAGATCTTCGGGATCGGCAGTGAAGTGAATATCGCATCCTTCAAAATCAGAAGCTTCCAGCTCCCGGCTGGGATCAATGATCTGTTTCATCAGTTCAATCCGGTCGGGCTTGATATCAAAACCAATTACAGGAATTATTTTCGCAAACTCCAGTGCAATGGGAAGTCCAACATACCCCAGTCCTATCAGGGATATTTTCTTTTCCTTTGTTTTTAGCTGTTCGTACATGTTGATGAATTGAGTAAGGTTATGTTAATTTTCTTTGTTGTGATCGGTTGAGTTCAGGTTATATCTGATAGAGCAGGAACCGTTGACCCGGAAATCAAACGGTTACCGGTCTTTGCCAATATTTTTAAGATGGGGGTGATATTCACCTTTTAATCCAACGGCAGTTGAGTTCCTTATTGTATAAACAGTTTCTATTGATCTTCTGGCCTCTTCCAGTCCGAATCCTTTGCCTTCAAGAATATTTTTGTATGTTTCGGTATGAAGGTCGGCAAAACCGTCGCTGAATTCAATGTCTTCACCGTCCATGCTTATGGAACGGAAAGTTCTCTGGCCGCGTTTTTTCACTACGGCAGGAAGGTCGTTATGATCGATGCTGAGAAACCATCTAACCCTGGCTTTTTCCAGCCTGAGGAATCCGCCGGCATGGTTTGCCGCCGACACATGCACTATATTCTCCTGCACCGGTCCGAATATCCAGGTCAGCATATCGAAAAAGTGCACTCCGATGTTTGTTGCCACCCCGCCAGATTTCTGAATGTCACCCTTCCAGGAAATCCGGTACCAGTTGCCACGGCTGGTGATATACGAGAGATCTATGTCATGGACCTTGCCGGGAGATTCCTGGTCGATCTTCTTTTTCAGGGCTATTATGGCGGGATGGAGCCTGAGCTGGAGTATATTGTATATTGATTTTCCGGTTTCCTTTTCAATCTCGCCAAGGGCATCGAGATTCCAGGGATTAAGCACCAGGGGCTTTTCACAAATGGCATCCGCACCCTGCCTCAGCGCAAAACGGATATGGGAGTCATGGAGGTAATTGGGCGAGCATATGCTTACGTAGTCTACCCTGGTCCCGACCCTTTTCAGTTTATCAATGTGCCGGTCGAACCTTTCAAATTCCACGAAAAAATCAGCCCTCGGGAAATAGCTGTCAATACACCCTACGCTGTCGAAGGGGTCAAGTGCTGAAAGAAGGTTGTTTCCGGTATCTTTTATTGCCTGAAGATGCCTGACGGCAATATAGCCTGCAACCCCTATCAGTGCGAAATTATTTTCTTTCCCTGTCATAATTAACTTTACCTTTTCTCTTTTCCGGTAAAATATCCGTGCCGGACTGTTGCTAAATTTGTTTGCTGTTTGTTCTTGCTAAATTACCCGTTTTTTCAAGGATTATCCTTTGTTCTATGTGAAGCCCGTTTTCTTCCGGGATTATTCTTTATTCCCTGGGGTTACACAGGATTTCCCGATTCAATCTGCTTCTGCCGGAATTACCCGGTCATTTTCCAGCCTGTATTTTTTCCCGCTTTCCGGGCAGGTTGCAAATCCCTATTCACTGAACCTGAGCCGGTGGCCATACTCGCTCATCCATCCGACCTGGCGGGCAGGGTTGCCAACCATAAGTGCATAGGGTTTTACCGCTTTCGTGATAACAGCACCCGCCCCGATAAATGACCAGGCCCCGATATCATTACCACATACAATGGTAGCATTTGCGCCGATTGTGGCCCCTTTCCCCACCAGGGTCCGCACATAATGGTCTTTCCTCACCACGGCGCTCCTTGGGTTCACGATATTGGTAAATACCATGGAAGGGCCCAGGAAGACATCATCTTCGCAGATCACCCCCGTATAGATGGAGACGTTATTCTGCACCTTTACATTTCTGCCAAGGATCACCCCCGGAGACACAACCACGTTCTGCCCGAGATTGCAGTTTTCACCTATTACGCAGTCGGGCATTATATGAGTAAAATGCCATATCCGGGTGCCGGCTCCTATGCTGCATCCCTCATCAATTACTGCAGTTTCATGTGCCTGATAGTCTTTTTGGCGGTTGCTCATAAATTTACCCTTTATAATATTCACGTATGGTGTTACAGATATATTCAAGCTGATCTTCCTGCAGCTCGGTATGCATTGGTATCGACAGAACCGACCTGCACAGTTCCTCTGCCACCGGGAAGTCACCCTCCCGGTAACCGTAATGGCTGTATGCCTTTTGCAGATGCATCGGTACAGGATAGTACACCATGGTGGGAACGCCCCGCTGCTTCAGGAAATCACGCAGCGAATCCCTGTCGGCCGGCGCCGTTTTCAGGGTATATGCGTGATATATATGGGTTGATTGCCCTGAGCGGGCGGGAATCTGCAGCCGGTCAATATCACCGAGGGCGGCATCATAATATCCGGCAGCCTTACTCCTGCTCAGGTTGTATTTTTCCAGATACTTAAGCTTAACATCCAGGATGGCGGCCTGGAGGGTATCCAGGCGGGAGTTGACTCCTATCATATCGTGGTAATACTTCACCTTTGAACCGTGGAGTGTTATGGATCGTAATTTCTCACCTACTTCAGGCAGGCCGGTGAACATTGCCCCCCCGTCGCCAAAGCATCCGAGATTCTTGGACGGGAAGAAGCTCGTGCAGCCAATGTCCCCCATGGTTCCCGCCTTTTTCACCTTTCCGTCCTTAAATGTATATTCGCTGCCCAGCGCCTGTGCTGCATCTTCGATCACCCGAAGGCCATGCTTCTGAGCAAGTCCGCAAACAGCATCCATATCCGCACATTGCCCGTAAAGATGGACGGGCAGGATGACCCTGGTCCGGCTGGTAATTGCCTGCTCAACGGCTGTGCTATCTATATTGAAGCTGCCGGGGTGAACATCGGCAAATACGGGTTTCAGACCAAGAAGGGCAATGGCCTCTACTGTGGCAATAAAGGTGAAAGGCGTGGTGATCACTTCGTCACCGGGTTCTGTTTCCAGGGCCATGAGTGCAATCTGCAATGCATCTGTTCCATTGCCGCAGGTTATGGCATGCCCGATGTTCTGGAAACTCTCCAGGTTTCTTTGGAAAGATGCCACCTCCGGACCATTTATGAAAGCGGAGGAATTGATCACTTTGTTGATCGCGGCATCAATTTCGGACCTTATTTTAAAATACTGTCCCCGCAGATCAACCATCTGAATATTATCCATGCGTTTGTGTATCAAGCAGTTTTTGTATCAATCAGCAAAGTTAAAAAAAAGCGGCATGTTTTGGGATATATGACGGAATAAATCTTTACTTTTGTGGAAAATGGAAGACCGGTGCCGGGCCTGATTTCCGGCTTTCAATCGGTACATCGCATAACTGTTAACCAATAAATATTTACTGATGAACATGGTAAATCACATACGGGACCTGTTGTATCACCATGATTGTGTCGTGGTGCCCGGATTTGGAGGTTTTGTAACCAATGAACGTCCGGCGCGTATTGACAGGGTATCGGGCAGTTTCTACCCGCCGGCAAGAGAAGTTGGTTTCAATGCCAGGATAGACCATAATGACGGACTGCTTATCAGTCATGTTTCTGCCAGACTCTCGATGAATTATGTTGATGCCAAAAATCTGGTGGAATCTTTTGTTGAGAAGGTTAAGTCCAGGCTTGTGGCTGGGCGGCCCGTTCCTTTTGAAGGAATAGGACAATTTGTGGTGGACCGGAATCATAACCTGCAGTTTGAGCCCGATCCATTGGCCAATTTTCTCTCCGACTCTTACGGCCTCTCTTTTTTCCGGTATCCCGAGCTTTATTCACAGCGCCCGGTCGCAGGTTTCCGCAGCATTGACGGTGAAGAATCATCACCCGTTTACAAAAGCCTCAGGAAGATGCTTCGCTATGCTGCCATTGGGATTCCCCTGATTGCCGCCCTGACCTGGGGAGCTATGAACACCGGTGTTGTCAGGGAATTTAATTTTGATCTCTCATCTCTTAATCATTTCCAGGCGGTTGTCGATTCAGAGCCCGTGCAGTATGCCGGGCATGAAGAGGCGCGCGGGGCGACGGAATATAGTGCCGCAGCTGCGGAAGATGCGGAATGGATAACCGGCAGCAACTCAGCAGTCGGTCACGAAGCTGCCGGAGCGGATGCTGCAGATATTGCAGGTCCCCGTCAGCCGGACGCAGCCCGTTGGCCGGAGGCACAAAATCAGTCTGCCGAATCCCATGTCAGGAGGCACCATGTTGTTGCCGGCAGCTTTACAAGAAAAGCCAATGCGCTCACTCTCAGCAGGCAGCTTGAAGGGGAAGGCTACACCGCCAGCATAATTGAATCTGAAAACGGGATGTACCGGGTTTCAATGTTTGCCTCCGGCAACCCCGCAGAAGCCCTTCGCATGCTCCGCAGAGTCAGGTCCGGTCAGGGAAACTCCGATATCTGGATGCTGAGTATTTAGCCGGTTACACCGGCAGGAAACCTTCTGCCGAGAATTGGATGCTTAGCATAGCCGGTTACACCGGCAGAAAACTTCCTCCTGTAACCGGATGCTGAGTATTTAGCCTGAGAAGAAGGGGGGTCACTTAATAACCGATCCGTTTTCCACACTTTCTTCAGGGGAGATAAATATAAGGTTACCTTCGGGGTCTTCAGCCATGAGTATCATGCCCTGCGATTCAATGCCCCTTATTTTCCTGGGCTCCAGATTCACAAGCACGGAAACCTGCCTGCCCGTGATGGCATCGGGTTCAAAGCATCCGGCTATACCCGAAACAACAGTTCGGGTATCTATTCCGGTATCGATGGTCAGCTTGAGAAGCTTTTTTGTTTTAGGAACCCTTTCCGCGCCGGTGATGGTTCCCGTGCGTATATCCATGGCAGAAAACTGCTCATAGGAAATATTCTCTTTGGGGGGAACCAGCGCAGAGGGGGGTAACTTGTTATTATTACGCGAGGCCAGCAGTTTGGCCACCTGCTTCTCCACCTCCTCGTCGGTAACTTTCTCAAACAGCAGTCCCCCGCTCCCTATTTCATGCCCTTCCCCGATAAGGTCATCCTCGCCTACCCTGTCCCAGGCTATATTATCGATATTTAAAAACTCCATAAGCCGGAATGCCGCATCGGGAAGAAAAGGCATGGTTATTACGCTGAGCGATGCCGAGATTTGCAGGGATATGTTCAGGATGGTCTTAACCCTGTCGGGATCGGTTTTGAAAATTTTCCACGGCTCGGTGTCGGCCAGGTATTTATTACCCAGCCTTGCCAGGTTCATTGCCTCTTTCAGGGCTTCCCTGAAACGGAACTGTTCAAGGTTGTTTTCCAGGGCCTGCCTTATACCGGGGATTCCGGCAAGAACTTCCCGGTCATATTCGGTGAGTTCCCCCTTTCCGGGGACTATCCCCTTGAAGTATTTGTGAGTGAGCACTATCGCCCGGTTTACGAAATTGCCGTATATTGCTACCAGCTCATTATTGTTGCGGGCCTGAAAATCCTTCCATGTAAAATCGTTGTCTTTTGTTTCAGGGGCATTGGCACAAAGTACGTATCTCAGCACATCCTGTTTCCCGGGGAAGTCGTCAAGGTATTCATGCAGCCAGACTGCCCAGTTACGCGAAGTTGAGATCTTATCGTTCTCCAGGTTGAGAAACTCGTTGGCCGGTACGTTGTCGGGAAGTATGAAGGTGCCTTCGGCGTTGAGGACCGAGGGAAAGACAATGCAGTGGAAAACGATATTGTCTTTCCCGATGAAATGGATCATCCTGGTTTCCTTATCTTTCCAGTATTTCTCCCAGTCGGGCGTTAGCTCTTTGGTTGCCGATATATATCCGATCGGGGCATCGAACCAGACGTAAAGCACCTTTCCCTCGGTATTATCAAGAGGAAGGGGTACTCCCCAGCCCAGATCCCTGCTCACCGCCCGGGGCTGAAGTCCGTGATCCAGCCATGATTTGCATTGCCCGTAAACATTGGGTTTCCAGTGTTTTTTCTCCTCAAGAATCCATTTTTTCAAAAAGGGTTCATACTTGTCAAGGGGAAGGAACCAGTGCCTTGTTTCTTTCAAAACCGGCGAAGCGCCGCTTAAGGCAGACCGGGGGTTGATCAGGTCGGTTGCGTTGAGAGAGGTCCCGCAGTTTTCGCACTGGTCACCGTAGGCATTCTCATTTCCGCAGCGGGGGCATGTTCCCTGAATATAGCGATCGGCCAGAAACTGCCCGGCTTCCTTATCATAATACTGGGGGGTGGATTTTTCAATGAACTCACCTTTGTCATAAAGGGTTTTAAATATTTCCGAAGCTGTTTCATAATGCACGGGACTTGATGTGCGTGCATATATATCGAAAGATATGCCGAATTTTTCAAAAGATGATTTGTTCAGTTCATGGTAACGGTCAACTATCTGCCGGGGAGTTACCCCTTCCTGCTTTGCCTTTATGGTTATCGGCACCCCATGCTCATCGGAACCGCACACATGGATCACATCCCTTCCGCGCAGGCGCAGGTAGCGGGTATAAATATCCGATGGCACGTAAACGCCGGCAAGATGTCCTATATGGAGGGGGCCGTTGGCGTAGGGCAGGGCCGAAGTTATCAGGTATCTTTTATAATCCTTCATTATCTGAGCTTAAATATTTGGTTTTTTT
>PWPZ01000159.1 GCA_003556985.1 Bacteroidota bacterium | reverse complement strand
CCCCCGTCAATCTGTGACACCCCGAATTTCATAACTTCTCTCCTTACCATGGCATTTTCCCTGGCTGTAAGTATCATGCCGGTATAGGGAACTGCCAGCCGCAGAATTGCCACCAGCCTGATAAATTCATCGTGGCTGACCATATAACGGGGATCTATCGAGGCCGCGGAAGCATCCTGTATCCTGGGAAATGATATTGTATGGGGACCGACTTTATAGCAGGCCTCAAAATGATTAGTGTGCCTTATAAGCCCAAGGACCTCGAACCTCCAGTCATACAGTCCGAAGAGCGCACCTATGCCCACATCATCTATGCCGGCTTCCTGGGCCCGGTCGAGAGAAGTAAGGCGATAATCAAAATCGGCTTTCTTTCCTCCGAGATGATATTTTTGGTAGGTTTCTTTGTGATATGTCTCCTGAAATACCTGGTAGGTACCTATTCCAGCATCTTTTACGATCCGGAATCCGTCTATATCCAGCGGAGCGGCGTTTATATTCACCCGCCTGATTTCTCCGTTGCCTTTTTTGACCGAATATACAGTTTTCACCGTATTGGCAATGTACCTTGCATCATAGGCCGGATGCTCGCCATATACCAGTATAAGCCTTTTTTGCCCGTTATCTTCCAGTGCCTCCACCTCCTTTACCAGCTGATGATCGGAAAGAGTCTGCCGCAAAGCAAACTTGTTCGATGTGCGGAAACCACAGTAGGTACAGTTATTTGTGCACTTATTGCCCACATACAATGGGGCAAACAGAACGATCCGGTTACCATAAACCCTCTTCTTCAGCTCCTTCGCTCCTTCCCTGATCTCTTCCACCAATATGGGATCGTCAGCATTTATAAGAACTGCCGTTTCCTCCATTGTAAGCCGGTGCTTATCCAGCGACTTTGCTATTATTTCCCTGACCCTCTCCGGCGTTGCTTTTGTGTTGTTTATCAGCTCCCATATCTCATCCGGATCAATGAAGGGTTTCATTCGCTGATCTTTGATGCTGCATATTTCAGGGTAAAATTTCATATGTGTTTGCCTGTTTGTGTTCCTTAAGTTAAATATTATTGCAGCTTCCAGTCAACAGGTTCCTTTCCCCTGCTAAGCAGATAAGCATTTGCCCTGGAAAAATGGCGGCAGCCGAAAAAGCCGCTGAAGGCAGAAAACGGTGACGGATGGGCAGCTTTTAGAATGAGATGTTTCCTGGAATCTATAAGCGGCTCTTTTGCCTGGGCATAGCGCCCCCAGAGAAGAAACACTATATCAGAATATTTTTGTGACAGGGCAGAAACAGCAGAGCCGGTAAACTCTTCCCAGCCCCTGTTCTGATGGGAGCCGGCCTGGTTTGCCCTTACAGTAAGAGTAGCATTAAGCAGCAGCACTCCCTGCCGGGCCCATTTTTCAAGATTTCCGTTTTGTGCCACTGGAAAGCCAAGATCGTCATTCAGCTCCTTAAAAATATTCCTGAGCGAAGGGGGCAGGGCAATGCCGTCGGGGACGGAGAAGCAGAGACCGTGAGCCTGTCCGGCACCATGATACGGGTCCTGACCAAGAATTACAACCTTAACCTTGCCGGCCGGTGTCAGATTAAAGGCATTGAAAATAAATCTGCCGGGAGGATAGATAACCGCTTTTGTTTTTTCTTCCAGCAGGAATTCTTTAAGCTTCAGAAAATAGGATGCACCGAACTCCTTTTGCAAAAGTTCTTTCCAGCTTTGGTCTAACGCCGGACTTAGCGGAGGTGATGGATTTTCATGCATAAAAAATTTAATATATGCCTGTCAGCGGAAAAATTACATCAGCCACAGTCGTCAGTAAATCAGCTCCTCCGTTTCTTCCCGGGCTTCCTTAAGTTCTGAAATAAAATCATAACCATTGGCATATATGGCACCATTTCTCATTTGCTTATGGAAATAAATAGTGGCCTGCTGTCCGGCCAGGTTATTATTGTATTCAAACAAATGAAGGGCAAGATCAATATCGCCCGATGGTTCCGTATCGGTAAAGCCGGGGCGTCTTATCTTTACCATGCCGCGGTAATAGCTATGGCCCGAAATAACATGAATGGCATAAATACCATCCGGAGGAACAAGTTTGGTGTCCTCTTCCACGGGAAGTCGCAGTGTAGGAAAACCATTATCCTGCAATTCCCTGTCTCCTTTTTCAAGAGTTCCTTTGATTATATAATGATGATCCAGATAAGCATTGGCTCTCTGGATATTACCCTCTTTGAGAGCCTTCCTTATTTTTGTTGAACTGACGGTTTCATTATCTATATCCTGCTGGGGTATTTCTTCCACCCCGAAATTAAAATACCTTCCCAGCTCATACAGATGTTCATAATCCCCTTCACGATTATGGCCAAAATGGTGGTTAAAGCCTACCACAACCTTTCGGGCTCCGAGCTTTTTTACCAGAATCTTCCGGATAAAATCGGCCGGAGTGATCTTTGAAAATTCAAGTGTAAAATCAACTATGATCAGGTGGTCCAGTTTTGTGGTTTTAAGCAGTTTGATCTTCTCTCTCTGGGAATTAATGAGTTTCAGATTCCTTCCTGCTGTTTCAGGATAAAGGATCGTCCTTGGATGGGGATGGAATGTTATCAGCACAGATTCCCCTTCTACCTCCCGGGCAATCTTCCTCAATCTGTTCAGTATGGTTTTGTGACCTACATGAACCCCGTCAAATGATCCGGTTGTAATGACAGGATTCGGAATATTAAACTCCTGGTCCAGTCCGTAATATACCTGCATCTGTTTACTGATTTTTTTAAAGTCGCGAATTTAGTAAAAAAATTTGCTAAAACCGGATTATCCACCACCTGAGTTAATGGCTTTTACCCTGATTTATAGTTGCACCCCCGCAATATTCAACCATAATTTCGGGACAAATTTCTCCGGGAGATTACCGCGCCCGGTAGCCGGATCAGGGAAATAACTATACCGAGCTGTTTTTCTTCACAAAATAAGCAACTTTTTCCAGGGAGGTAATCATATCATAATCTTCCAGGTACACATTTCCCGAAATATTCAGGGGTACCGAAGTAAAATTAAGAATCCCCTTTATCCCTGCAATTACAAGTGATTCGGCAACACTTACAGCATGATCGGGAGGTACGGTCAGAATAGCAATAGTGATGTTAAGCTCCCTGACCAGCTCAGGCAATTTCTGAATCGGATAACAGTTCACCCCGGATATTACCCGATTGATCTTTAACGGATCGGCATCAAAAGTGGCAACAATGTTAAGCTTGGAGCGTTTACCCATGAAGTATCCTGTTATGGCTCTGCCAAAATTCCCCACCCCTATTACCGCAACATTCTGTCCTTTTCTTGTATCCAGAATCTGTCCTATAACCTTGATCAGTTCATTTATATCATAACCTTTCTTAAGACTGGTTGAATAACCCATAAGCATAATGTCTCTTCTGACCTGTACTGCGGTAAGGTTCAACATGCTGGCAAGCTCATGGGAATAAATATGGGTCTTTCCGGTTCCAAGGCAATTCAGCAATAACCTCCTGTACTGGCTGAGCCTTTCAATAGTTTTTCCAGGTAACTTCATTTCTTTATTTATAACCGGTTCTATTATTAATACTCCTCAGCATCTGAAATTTTTTGTTTTTAAAGATGATCGGATATGTGCATTACTGTTGGTTTATATCGGGATAAATGACCTTACCGGGGAAATTCCAGTCTGAAAACACTCCCCTTTCCGGGGGTGCTTTCCACACTGATATCACCTTTATAGAGGCGGACAAGCTTTTTAACGATCGATAAACCCAGCCCGCTTCCGGTTATGTTTTTGGTCTGTTCATTTTTTATCCTTACAAATTCTTTAAAAAGGCGGGGTATCTCCTCTTTATCCATTCCTATTCCCGTATCCTTTATGGAGATTATCACCCGGTCCTGCTTGTCTTCGATGTGAAAATCAACCCGTCCTCCTTCGATATTATACTTTATAGCGTTTGAAAGCAGGTTGTTAAAAATGATCTCAATTTCCTCATGGTCGGCATTGTACATTACAGTTTCCGGAGATTCCAGATAGATCTTAACATCTTTCTGAATGGAAATTGGCACCATGGTGTCGGCAGAAAGCTTGGCAATATTAGCAAGGTTGACCGGAACAACCTCCCTTTGCTTTTTCCCCGATTCAATCTTGGTAAGATCAAGCAAATCCATTATTAGGTTGCGCATTCCCTTGACGCGCAAGAGTGATCTTTCCAGTATCTTGTCATATGCTTCCAGGTCATTGCCGGCCTGCCTGTCCTGCATTATACGCAAATACCCTTCGATGGCGTTAAGAGGAGTTTTCAGCTCATGAGAAAGAACCGACAAAAACTGGAACCGGATCTGCTTACCCTCCTTGTTGAGTTTCCTGGTCATCCGTTTAAGGTAAATATGCTTGGTGACGCTTTCGATTGCCGACCTCAATTCCTGCGGAGTAAAAGGTTTGGGAATAAAATCATGAGCCCCCTGGTTGGTGGCCTTAACCGCCAGCTCAAGGGAGGCATAGGAGGTGATCATTAACACAATTGTTTCCAGCCGCTTCCTGTTAATGTATTCCAGAACCTCTATACCCAGCATGCCCGGCAGCTTATTGTCAAGCAGTATTATGTCGGGCACACTTTCATTCAGAATCTCGATGGCATCCTCGCCGCAATGGGTTTCCTGCACATCAAAACCTATATTTTCATCCATGAAGGGGAAACCCACGAAATGCCTGGACAATATCCTGTTTATACCCGAACATATGCCGGGTTCGTCATCCACAACCAGGACTTTCAGTTTTTCCATTTTATAGCTTTAAAAGTTTTACTATTTCCCTGTTCAGCTGGTCGGCTCTAATGCCCTTTTCGATATAAAGGTCTGCCTTTATCCATTTACGGTCTTCCTCAGAATCAACTCCGAACGACATTCACGTTTCGGCTGTAACGGCAGTTGCTATTATAACCGGCACGTCAGGGTACTTCCGCTTAAGCTTGAAGGCAAGAATAAAGCCGCTGTCTTCATTCTCCATCATCAAATCCAGTATTGCAAGATCGGGCTTAAGTGTTTCCAGCAATTTTTCGCCCTCATGCTGACTGTCGGCGGTTATAACCCTGAAGCCGAATTGTTCGATATTAAGTTTGGTCTGAAATAGATAATCTTCATCATCGTCAACCAGAAGGATAGTTTTTGTTTCTTTCTCCATGTTATGCATTTTTGGAAAATTACGTGTTATTTAGCGGAAGGGTAACTATAAACTTTGTTCCTGTTTCTCCACTGGCGGGATTGTCATTGGTGGTCAGGTCTATCTGACCGTTATGCATCTTGACTATGCCGTAGGTTGTGGCCAGGCCTAGCCCGGTCCCCTTGCCTATGCCCTTGGTCGTATAAAAAGGCTCAAATATTTTTTCCTTATCGCTTTCATTGATGCCGGTTCCCGTATCGCTAATGTGAAACTCTGCCTTTTTGCCGTCACACCTGATCTCGATTTTCAGCCTCCCTCCCTCCGGCATGGCTTCCACTGCATTTTTAAAAAGATTGGTAAGCGCCTGTATTATCTGTTCGGCATCAAGCTCCGCTTTTTCATGAATAAGCTCCTCCCGGTCAATTTCCACCTCCACGTTACCAGGTATTATTATTGCATCAAGAGCTTGCCTGACAAGGCTTTCAAGCCTCACTTCCGCGGGATTGACCTGGTTTTTCCTGGCAAAATTAAGCAGTCCGCCAACAATCTTCTTGCACCGGTTGGCCTGTTCAACAATCAGCTTCAGGTCAGACCGTGCTTCGGCATTTCTGGGCAACTCATCCAAAAGCAGATTGGAGTACATTATTACAACACCAAGGGGATTGTTCAGCTCATGGGCTATGCCGGCCGACAACTGTCCCATGCTTGCCATCTTCTCAGACTGTTTGAGAGCCTGTTGCACGGAAACCAGTTTTTCATTGGTTACGGCCAGGTCGTTAACCGAATTATGAAGCTTGTCTATGGTCATGGGCAGGCACATTTCAACCTCGGCAAGTCCTTCGATGATGGCAATGGCATGATCCTCGCATGTCTCATATCCGCAGGCACCGCAATTAAGGAAATCACGGGCATCAAACTTACCCATTTTTTCAAGCTCCTTCCTTATCTGCTCTACTGACGGGGTAGGTAAACGCTGGTCATCAACCTGAAATTCACAGGAGAGATCCAGGCTGTCATATTCTTCAATATTTTTTTCCCATTCCTGCCTGTTGTAATTCCTGATTTTTTCCCTTACGTAATTACTGACGAGGCTTCTTCTGACATAATGCTTTCCTCCTTCCGACATTCCCGGTCCCATAATACACCCTTCACAGCACAATAATTCCAAGTGCTGGTCGCTGATCAGCCCTGCCTCAAACTCTTTAATGGCTTCCTGAAAATCGGCCCTTCCTTCGGCAACTATAATCCTGCCTTCAAATGCATTGTCTTTAAGGTCGACCGTCTGCAACAGTCCCCTGCTTATAGGAAAAACTGCTCCCTTGCCTGCTCTGGGCTCATCGAATTCCCCGGGCGTGCTGTTACGCCAGTCGATATTTTTTTCCTTGAACATATTCCTGAGTTCGGCAAAGGTGATTACCTGGTCAATTTCGGCCGACTCTTCCTTTTTGGCTACACACTGGCCGGCAAAAACTATTTTGACATCATTCCCGAGCTTTTTTCTTACCACCCGGCTCATTGCCACCATGGGGGAAACAATACCTGCCAGGGAAGACACAAGATCGGGATGGTATTGCCTGATGTAATTTACAATAGCAGGGCAATCGGATGAAATATATTTCCGTCCGTCTTTCACTTCCAGTATTTTCTGGTACTCCCGGGCCACCAGGTCGGCTCCGAAACCCACTTCAAAGACGTGATCAAAACCCAGTTTTTTCATCATGCCTGCAAACAGGCGGTGATCGCTCATTTCGGTAAATTCGGCAGGAAAGCTTGGCGCAACTATCGCGGCAACCCGGCCGGGCGACTCCAGCATTCCGGCAACCTGCATCCCGGAAAGAGCATAGACCTTTGCGCCCTGACTGCATACACGGGTACAGTTTCCGCATCCTATACAGCGCTCAATGATAACTTCTGCCTGGCCATTAATGATTTTTATGGCCTTAGCAGGGCACTCACGAACGCAGGTATAACAAACTCTGCACCGATCCTTCAGTGTTATAAGAAGCTTGTATTCATTTGAATTATACATAAACAAATGGCTAAAGTAATACTTTCCTTTCTGTATAATTTGTATGCAGTATTGATTTGCCTGTCTTGCTCCCGGGCCCTTCAAGATAAGCTTCGTACAATTCGGTTAACCGGCGGTTTTTCCAGGCGCATTTGATGATTTCTTTTTCATCAAGTCCGTAGAGAGCTTTCATGCGTGCCTTTACAGCCCTGGAGTCCCCACCGATAGGTTGCCCCCCTCCATTTACGCAACCTCCGGCGCATACCATTATCTCCACAAAATCATAACGGCAGTTTCCTGCCCTGATCTCTTCGAGCACAGAGGCAACATTCCCCAGTCCGCTAACCACTCCAAACCTGTAGGTGGTTTTTCCTGTTTTAAGACTGGCATCGGCAAATCCTTTGACATTACGCACCTCGGAAATTTTGGTGCAACCCGACTCCCGGTTTTCGGCGGTGAAAGGGAGGGTTCGCATCAGGGCCTCGGTCATGCCGCCCGCCGTGCCGAATAATTTGCCTGACGTGCTGGAGGTTCCAAAGGGCTCGTCGGCCGGTTCCGGCTCAAGCTGGTTCATATCCACCCCGTAGAGCTTTATAAGTTTGACCAGTTCCCGGGTGGTAAGAACGGCATCTATATCCGACAGTCCTTTCTTAGTCATCTCTTCCCGCTGGGCCTCGAATTTTCTGGCGGTACACGGTGCCACGGCAACGGAACGGGTGGTACGGATTGAGGGGGAGGGCCGGCCCGCGTGAAGATTCTCGCCATTGAGCTCTCCTCCGCTGTGGGCAGCGTCGCTTTCCTCGACGGTGCGCGTGCGGTTTTGCAATGGGATATACCGCTTATCCATGGGCGCACCTCCACACTCTTCAGCGTGCTTCAGGCGATGCAGGAGGATGCCGCGTGGGGGTGGGACGAGATGGACCTGTTTGCTGTG
>PWPZ01000046.1 GCA_003556985.1 Bacteroidota bacterium | reverse complement strand
CTGGCAGGACATGAACCCACCATAGGCCAGCATCCCCGTAATTTTATGATCGATGAAAGAGGGGAACTGGTATTTGTTGCCAACAGGGATAGCAACCATATCGTAGTGTTTCACCGGGACCCTTTAACTGGTTCACTTAACTATACCGGCACTGAGTTGATTGTTCCACTGGTAGTTTGTGTTACAAGTATAATAGTGAAGTAATATCTTACTCACCCTGTGTCGGAATTTGTAGATGGTATTCGTTTCCCGACCATTATTGAATTCGATGCAACGCATAAATATACCGGGCAGAGAATTATTTCAAGCATGTTTCCCGTTGTTCATCTGAAACGGTGGGATTTTTAACGAAACCGTTTCAATGTTATCAGATATGTTGCCCGTACCGAGGGGAGGATTACCACAATTTGTTACTTTAAGGATTTTGCAGTATCCGGCTGAAGGCGCTGTAACGGTACATAACATAAAACGGGTTATTAGGATAAAGCCTTATAGCCCTTTTTTATTTCTCGTCTGCATTGAATATGGTTAATATTCAGCTGCTGTCTCCAGCAGTGATCCGACGACCTTATCTATTTCCGCAAAAGTGTTATAAAGAGGAGAGGGGGCAATGCGGATGATATTGGGAGGACGCAGATCGGTAACTATTCCCCTGGAAAGAAGATCATTATAAATGTCATCCGCCCGGGGGTGCTGCAATGCAATATGGCCGCCACGGCAGTGTTGCTCCCGGGGAGTAAGCAGAACAAAGCGATTGTCGGCCGGGATGATCCTGGTCATTATTGAATCATAAAGAAATCCGGTAAGCCGGAGGGATGTTGCACGTATCCTTTCCATTCCGGCCTCCAGGGTAATTTGCAATGCTCCCTCCATAGGCGCCGAGCCGAGTATGCCGGGCGTGGAGATCTGCCACCTGCCTGCATGGGCAGCCGGATTGAATTCCGGAAGCATTTCAAATTGCTTTGCCTTTTCCTGTCCGAACCAGCCAGGCAGGGAAGGCAACAGATTATGATGTTTTTTATTGATATATAAAAAAGCCGCTGCCCCGGGTCCGGCATTAAGGTATTTATAGCTGCACCAGAGGGCAAAATCCACACCCCACTCGCTGAGCCGGTGAGGTACAATGCCTGCCGAATGACAGCAGTCAAAGCCGATATTTATTCCCCTTTCGTGCGCTGCGGCTGTAAGTCTTTCCATATCCAGCAGTTGTCCGCTGCGGTAGAGAACGGAGGGAAGGAATACCATTGAAACATCCTCTCCCATCAGTCCGATTATGGCATCTTCATCCAGCAATCCGTTCCGGTCGGGCCCTGCAAGAATCAGGTGCGACCGGGGATCCAGGTTCTTCATTCTCAACTGTCCCTGCAATGCGTAGAGGTCGCCCGGAAAATTAAGCTGATCGGCCAGTATTTTATTGCGTTTGCCATCAGGCTGAAAAAAAGTGCCGGTGAGGTTGTGAATATTTACAGTGGTGGTACCGGTGAAAATCACCTCGTTTTTTTCGGCGCCCACCAGCCGGGAGGCAAGCTTTCCCGTTTCCTCGGCAACAACGAACCAGGGTTTCTCTTCCTTCAGCCATCCCCCTATACCCAGATTTTTCCATTCATCAAGTCGCCGGAGAAGCGATTTCTCAGCATCGGTTGAAAGGAGACCGAGAGAATTACCGTCCATGTAAATGGTGCCGGGTGGAATATAGAACCGTTCCCTGAACCGGCTAAGTTCATTTGATCTGTCAAGTTTTTCGGCTTCTGCCCGTCCGGCCATTATTGACATTTTTATCATGCGGATTCAGGAAAGAGATTTGGCAAACCCTGGATCGGTGAAGTAGAGATTCATCTCCCCGTAAAGTATACCTTCATCTTCCCGTAATTATGAAACTGAGACTGTCCCTTTATCAGGCGGTTACAATCTGTTTTTTGTCCTTATCCCAGAATGTTTTCCTCTCCAGCCTGTAGGCCTCGGTGCCCATATGTGCCGAGATGGCTTCCTCAACTCCTTCCTTTATATCGCAGGAGGGAGTTCCGCTTCCGCGGATTGCTTCGATCCACTCCCTGATATGAAGGAATGTTGTGTCTACCCTTCTGCCACCCCGGTATGTGAAGAGAAGACCCCTGCTTGCAAAATACTGTTCGGTGGCGGATGTTACCACGTCGACGCCCTCTCTTCCGGGAACATGGGTAAGCATGGGAGTGTCGGGTCGTATTAATCCTGCTTCTATATGGTCTCTGTAGCGGGTTGAGTTACGGTCGGCATAAACAGTCATATTCGCGCTTAACTCCATGCTTGCATCATGCCCGAAGAAAGTTTTGCTGCGCTGTTTACTGTTGGCAAGGGATGCACTGTACATAAGATTCAGATCCCTGTCGGGGTATTCATAGCTTACCTGCAGTATGTCGGGGACTGTCCTTCCGTCCTTGAAAAAATATACCCCGCCGGAGGCCACCGCCGAATGGGGGATGCCTATTCCGGTAACCATATTTATCACATCGTATTCATGGGTAAACAGATCGCCGGTAAGCCCCGTGATGTAATCCCACCAGCAGCGCCAGCGGAAAAAGCGCTCGCGTGAAAAGGAATGATCGGGTGCCGGTCCCAGGAACTGTTTCCAGTCAATGGTGTTTTCATTTGCTTCGGGATGAAGGTCATAGACCCAGGCCCCGTTTGGAGAGTTCCTGTTTGTGTAACACTCTATCTTGGTGATCTTTCCGAGAATGTTCTTGTCTATAATCTCCTTTGCCTTAAAATTACTTTCAATCTGCCGGTTCTGATGACCAAGCTGGAAAACTACATTGTTTTCCCTTACCGCCTGCTCCACGGCATGGGTTTCTACCACGGTTAGACTCAGCGGTTTCTCCAGGTAAATATGTTTGCCTGCTTTTGCGGCTTCGATAGCCATTTCGGCATGCCAGTGGTCGGGCGTGGCAATAATAACTGCATCAACATCATCGGCATGGATGAGTTCCCTGTAATTATTGTAAAGCCTGGCCGGTTCACCCTTCCTGGCGTCTGTCCCGGTACGGTAAATATTTGCCGAGGTTTCCACCGCCCTTTTGGCTTTTACCGTGAAAATATCGCATACAGCGGTAATTCTAATGTTCAAATCTTCCTGTTCAAGGTAAACATTGAGCCTGTCATCCGCCTTGTTGGCAAGTGCTGCACTGGCCCATGAATCTATCTGCTCGGGATGGGCGAAGCCCGCCGAACGGGCCAGCTGCTCACCCCTTATTCCGAATCCGATTATGCCTATGCGCAAAAGGTCCTTGCTGTCGGATGAAACAGGGGTGAAATTTACGGGAGTGTTTTCAGTTCCCAGATTCAGTTCCCTGATAAGTTGATGCTGGCGGTAATGCTGAAGACTTTTTTTCCTGAAGGCGCCGTAAACCAGAGCGCCCACGAAAGGAAGGGTGGCAAGGCTTTTCAATACATCCCTTCTTCCAATGCCTTCGTTTTTATTCTTGTTTTTTTCCTTATCGGAAGAATTGTTTTCTGAAATATTGGAATCGTTATTATCCATTTATAAGAGATTTAAAATATCATGAAATAGTTTTTTTGGGCAATCTGATTCCGGCCGGGCCCAAAAACTAAATAAATTTTTTCAGCAGCCGGTCAACGCCTATAATATGCGCTGTGGGAAAAACAAAAAGCACTGCCACGGCCAGCATCTCAATAAGATTTTTGTTTACCCAGAGATAGGTGCCTTCGGCCGGCAACAGGTACTCGGCCATCATCAGCGGTGGCTGGGCTGCAAAATAGAAAAGCAGCAGCACAACGGCACCAGCTTTGGCAAATTTTGTAAATGTACCTGTTATAAGGGCAAAACCTATAAGGGTCAGTCCCCACATATTCAGCTGATCGGTAATGGCCAGTGCCGTGGGACTGCCTGCCAGGCTCCGGAACAAGCCGGAGAACCAACCCCGTGAATCCATTAAAAATGCATAGGCGGTCCAGTTGCCCTGGAGCAGTTTGGAGACACCCTCATACATGAAATGCCAGCCGATTGCCACACGCAGGGCAACCAGTACTATAAGTTCGGAAAGTGCGTATCTTTTTTCAGTGTTCATTATTAATCCTGTGATTTAACCGAAAGGTTTATTTTTATTGGTCGGTATATTAAACGAAAAACTACCCCCAATATTATCATCCGGATAACTGGGGATACTACTTAAAGCAGGTAGATTCATTTTTGCTATTTCCAGAGACTGGCAGGGTAAACACCCTCCTCAATCTTTTTAAGAATACTTTTTCTTACAGCATCCCTGTCTTCTTTGTAGGTAATGCCAAACCAGGAAGCATCACAGTCAATCACTTTTACCTTTGCCCTTCCTTCCCTTATAAGCCGGTCAACAGGAGTAGGTATAAAATATTCGGCCCTGGGATCATTTATATTCTTATTTAAAAATGATGTGAAGAGTTCCTTTAATTGTTTGAAAACTACAGGAGTAAAACCCCACATATTCATGGAAACGATTGAATCTTCAGGCAGGTTTTGCGGTTTATCGTTATCATAATAAATGATCATTCCGCTTTCTCTCTGGATTTTAGTTATCTCTGTAATACCGACCAGGAAATTGTTTTGATCGGTTTTGCAAACTCCCCTGGAAACCGTACCGTGTTCGGAGAGGGTGTTTTTAAGCTTATAGCCAATCATACAATAATCGGTATCGCTTACACTCCTTTCGGACAGGAATTTCTCTATTCCGGTAAATGCCTCAAGTCCGTAAAAATCGTCGGCATTTATTGCCGCAAAAGGTGTATCAATGTTTCCTTCGGCTGCCATCAGCGCATGGGCTGTTCCCCATGGTTTTTTGCGGTCGGACGGCAGAGAATAGCCTTCCGGCAGCATATCGAGCTCCTGAAATACATAGCCGGTTTCAATTTTGTTCTCAAAACGTTTAAGCAGGCTTTCCCTGAAATCGTTTTCTATATCCTTTTTAATGACAAAAACCACTTTCCCGAATCCTGCTCTTATCGCATCGTAAACGGAATAATCGATTATTGCTTCGCCGTTGGGGCCAACAGGTTCAATTTGTTTGAGACTTCCGTATCGGCTTCCGAGACCTGCGGCAAGTATAAGTAAGGTCGGCTTCATGTGCAAAATTATTTACAGTGATGTTTGATCTATTTCATTTTAAGTTTGTTCCAGCTTTTATAAAGCAGGACCGTGGAAACAATTGCCATAACTATTGCAATTATGGCTTCGGTAGTATGCCCGTAAAGAAGGTTTCCAATTGTAAACAGGGTGCTGTATATTGCTATACTACCGGTTATCATGCAAATTATTCCCGTGGGAACATCCCATTTAAGATCCGCTTCTTTAACCAGTTCCACATTATCTTTCCTGGCCCTGTCGACCACCGGCTGCCAGCCCGGTCCTCCCGGCCTGATCTTGCGGTAAAAGCTTCTTAGTGTTTCCTCACTTATGGGACGTGTCATAAATGTAACCACGATCCACGTGGTCGATGTCAGAAATACTACGCCGACAAACTTGATAATGTTCCAGTAGGTGACTGAAGTGGTTATTCCAAGCACTTCAACCATGTTACCTTCAAGCCTGGTCATGCCAAAGTTCTCTATTAATATAAAGGTGAGCGAAAATACTCCGGCGCCAACCATTGCGGCAATTTCAGAATAGGCATTGATCCTCCACCAGAACCAGCGCAATATGTATATCAGTCCCGTTCCGGCACCTATCATCAGCAGGTACTGAAATGCCTGAAGCGCATTCTGCAGCACAAGTGCCAGCAGTACCGAAAAAAACATAAGAGTTACCGTACTTAGTCTTCCAAACCGTACTTTTTGTTTCTCGGTTGCGTCAGGATTGTAAAAGCGACCGTAAAAGTCATTCACCAGATATGATGATCCCCAGTTCAGTTGTGAAGCAGTGGTCGACATATAAGCTGCTATGAGCGAAGCAACCACCAGTCCGAGCAACCCGGCCGGCAGGAATTCCCTCAGCATTGCAGGATAAGCAAAGTCATTCTGGATATACTGCACAGAAACATCGGGAAACTGGTCAACCATTGACTGGATATCGGGAAAAACTATCAGAGAAGCAAGTCCCACCACGATCCATGGCCATGGACGCAGTGCATAATGAAAGAAGTTAAAGAGAAGGGTTGCACCAACCGCATGGTCTTCGTTTTTTGCCGAGAGCATCCTCTGGGCAACATATCCTCCGCCACCGGGTTCAGCTCCGGGATACCATACCGACCACCACTGGACTGCAATTGGGATCAGGAAGATACTTAAAAAGACCTCAGGTTGGGAAATACTCGGAAAAAAACTCAGTTTGTCGACGACATTCGGATGTGAAAATAATTCTGAAAGTCCACCTACTTCGGGAGACCTGGTAACGTATACCGCTGCAAGAATAGCCCCGAACATTGCAAAACTAAACTGGAAGAGGTCTGTCCACAAAATACTTTTCAGTCCACCCAGGCCGCTATAGAAAACCACAATCACCGCGGCTATTATGAGAGCGGGTGCAGGCTGCAATCCCAGCATCACTCCTGCAATTTTAATAAATGCGAGGGAAACACTTGCAATAACCATCACATTAAAAAAGAATCCCAGGTATATAGCCCTGAAGCCTCTCAGGAAAGCAGCCATTTTTCCGCTATAGCGGATCTCATAAAATTCAAGGTCGGTCATTACACGGGAGCGGTTCCATAATTTGGCATATACAAAAACAGTAAGCATACCGGTGAGAAGGAATGCCCACCACAGCCAGTTGCTTGCTACTCCACCTGTTCGTACCATATCGGTTACCAGGTTTGGTGTATCGGCTGAGAAGGTAGTGGCGACCATTGAGACTCCCAAAAGCCACCATGGCATATTGCCTCCGGAAAGGAAAAAATTGGTCGTGCTTTTACCTGCCTGTCTTGAAGCTATGTACCCTATAGTTAGCAATATTGCAAAGAAAACAGCCAGTATGGTCCAGTCGATAAATTCAAGAATCATTTTGTCAGAGCTTATTGTTAAAATTAAGAATATTGGGTTCCTGTGAAAAAATATTATTCATTACTACCGGAATTGTGCCAAGCAGTCCCGCCTGTCCTTTTAATTCCGATATATGAATATCGGCATCCTGCCGGATCCTGTTTATTGTGTATTTATTGAGTTTCTGTTGTATAGGATCGGCCAGAAGGTTTTCAGCTTTTGCCAGGTCACCTCCGACAATTATCATTTCAGGGTTGAAAAGATGAATAAGAATCGCCAGTCCGCGGGCCAGGTAAGCGCCTGCATCTTCAATAAGCTCTATTGCGAACTGGTCGCCCTGATGAGCAGCCTGAATGATGTCCGGAAGTTTGATCGAATTAATGTTGCCCTCGACAAGCTTATTTATGATTGAATTTGTTCCTTCGCTTATCTTCTTTTTTGCCTTTGTAACTATAGCAGTACCTGAAGCCACAGTTTCCAGACAGCCTATTTTCCCGCAGTCACAAAGTTCACCTTCGGGTACCATATGAATATGTCCGAATTCACCTGAAAACCCTGAAGCACCCTGGTACAGCTCTCCTTTCATTATCATGCCCAGTCCAATGCCCGAACCAACATTGAGGCACAGGACGTTGGATTTGTTTTTTGCAAGACCAAACCATGATTCTCCGAGAGCAATTGCTTTTGTATCGTGTTCAATAAAGGATGGAATTTCCAGGTGCTCACTGAATTTTATATGCAGTGGTATTTCTCCTAAAGAAGGATAACTGTAGTTGATGTTTGTTTTTTTATCAAGGAGTCCGGGAAGGCTTATTCCTGCTCCGAGTATGCTTTTTATGTCAATACCATTCTTTTTGATAAATGCATTCAGCTGTTCTTTTAAAGTATCAAGCATGTCATTGCCACTGTCCAGCTCAAGGTCTATATGCAGAGTTTCTCCGACCGGCCTGTTATGCAAATCAAAAATATTGATCCTGGTATATTTTCTGGTAATTTCTATCCCGATGATATAACGTATAAAAGGATTGAGTCCGTAAAACACAGGTTTCCGGCCGCCCCGTGATTCTCCGGCGCCGAGTTCAATAACCCACCCCTCGCTAATAAGTTCCTGCATTAGGCGAGTCATGGTTGGTATGCTGACGCTTACCGGTACGCAAAGATCGGAGATGGTCTTTTTATCTTCAAGATAAAGGATGCTGAAAATCT
>PWPZ01000067.1 GCA_003556985.1 Bacteroidota bacterium | reverse complement strand
ATTGAATATGAAAAAATTAGCAGTAGTGGCCCTTGGGGGCAATGCCTTGTTAAGGGGCGACCAGTCCGGCACCATTGATGAACAGGAGCAAAACACCACCGACACTCTTGAAAATCTGGTATTTCTTTTAAAAGAAGGTTATAATCTGGTTATAACTCATGGAAACGGACCCCAGGTGGGCAATATCCTTATGAGGAATGATGCAGGAGAGCAGAATTACGATATACCCCAGATGCCCATTGACATATGCGTTGCCGATTCCCAGGGGGGAATAGGCTATATGATTGAGAGAATGATGATGAATGTTTTAAACAAGCATAATATTAAAAGGGATGTCGTGACACTGGTTTCAATGGTGGAGGTTGATAAGGATGATAAAGCATTCAATAATCCCGCGAAACGGGTTGGCCGCATGTATGACAAGGAACAGGCAGATGACCTTGCGAAATTGAAAGGCTGGGAATTCAGGGAAGAGAAAAAGGCAAAAGCCGGTTGGAGAAGGGTAGTCCCTTCTCCTGAGCCGGTAAGTATTCTGAATGAAAACGTGATCAGGGAAATGGCCCTTAACGGAACAATAGTTATTGCCGCCGGTGGGGGAGGTATCCCTGTATATTATGATGAAAACGGGGATGTTCGTGCCGCAGAGGCAGTTATCGATAAAGATCTTGCCGGATCACTTCTTGCTGCCAGGATAAAGGCTGATGAATTTTATATTCTTACAGATGTTTCCTATGTTTATTTAAACTATAATATGCCCGATCAGCGATATGTTGAGTTTTTAAATTATGCCGATACCTTGACTTACCTTGATCAGGGGATGTTTGCAGAGGGCAGCATGGCACCAAAGATCAGGGCCTGTTTAAATTTTCTTGAAAAGGGTGGCACCAAAAGTGTAATTACCGAAGCTTTCAAATTATCCGATAAGAAGTACGGTACTAAAATCACAATGGAATACGAAGACTAAAAATTTATTCATCACTTTTAAAAATGTTATCATGGCTTATAATCTTAGAAATCGCAGTTTTTTGAAATTGCTTGATTTTACCCCCGGAGAAATCAGGTTTTTGCTGGACCTGTCAATCAGCCTTAAGGCTGCAAAATATTCCGGCATTGAACAACCCAGTCTGAAAGGTAAAAACATTGCCTTGATTTTTGAGAAAACATCCACACGGACACGATGTGCATTTGAAGTAGCTGCTTTTGACCAGGGAGCACAGGTTACCTATCTCGGACCGGGAGGTACACAGATAGGCCATAAGGAATCTATGAAAGATACGGCGAGGGTTCTGGGTCGCATGTATGATGGTATTGAATATCGCGGTTTCGGGCAGGATATTGTTGAAGAACTGGCTGAATATGCAGGTGTGCCAGTATGGAACGGCCTTACAAATGAATTTCATCCTACACAGGTTCTGGCTGATCTTCTTACAATGCTGGAGCACTGTAATAAGCCACTTGAGGAGATCTCATTTTGTTATCTTGGAGATGCAAGAAACAATATGGGAAATTCATTAATGGTAGGAGCGGCAAAAATGGGAATGGATTTCAGGGCTGCTGCCCCTGCCGAATGTCAGCCTGCTAAAGAACTTGTTGATAATTGCCGGCAGATTGCCACCAAAACCGGTGCTGAAATTACTATTACCGATAATGTTAAGGAAGCCGTTGCCGGTGCTGATTTTCTTTATACCGATGTCTGGGTTTCAATGGGTGAACCGGAATCAGTATGGGAAAAGCGGATTGATTTACTCAAACCTTTTCAGGTCAACAGTAAGGTTGTTGAATGGACCGGAAATTCAAAAGTGAAATTTTTGCATTGTTTGCCGGCCTTTCATAACCGGGAGACAAAAGTCGGGGAGGAGATATACCGGAAATACGGACTGGAATCAATGGAAGTGACAGAAGATATTTTCGAATCCCCGCATTCGGTTGTTTTTGATCAGTCCGAAAACAGAATGCACACCATAAAAGCTGTTATGGTTGCGACGCTCGGACAGTGATACCTGACAAGGGGTATTGTACGGTTTTGTGAAGTTGTGAAACCTCCTGTTAATTGTTTTTTGTTTGGTTGAACTTTTTTGTCATGCTTCCTGCTTTATGTCATGTAGTTTTTGCTTTTTTTATTTTTAATTTTAAAAAAAAAGCTTAACTTGTATATGAATTTTTTTACATTATTTATTCGATTAAAAATCTCAGCCATGACAATTTACATCGGGAACATACCCTATTCCATGAAGGAAACCGACATTGAAAAATTATTTGCCGAACACGGAATGGTAATGTCGGTAAAGATCATAACCGATAAATTTACCCAAAGATCAAAGGGTTATGGTTTTGTCGAAATGGAAGATGAAACCGAGGGTGACAAAGCCATCAATATCCTTAACGGTTCGGATGTTCTGGGAAGGAATCTCAAGGTCAGCCGTGCCAATCCGCGAAAAAACGCGCAAAATAACCGGGTATAGAAAACCAGGGAGGTCGTCCTGTGGTTTCATGGCATGTTTCAAAATTTACCCGGATACCGGAATTTCCGGTATCCGGGTAAGCAGTATACCGGGTTATTTTGCATTGCCTGAAATCCCGATATTTGCCGGTAATCGTCAGTTTTGATCAGGTTCCTGCAGTGAAGCGGCAACTTCCCGGGTTTCACCATTTCTTATGAATGTAATAATAACCCGGTCACCTGGCCGGTACTGGCTTATTGTTTCCTGTAATTCGGCCACTGAACCTACTTCCCTTCCGTCAATTTCAATTATCACATCTCCTTCTCCGAGACCCGCCTCCTCCGCAGCTCCTCCCTCAATCAGACCGTTCACGTAAATCCCTGTTATCCGGTTCAGTCCCGTTTCATCGGCCAGGCGGGAGTCTATATCCGAAATTCTGACGCCCAGAATTGCCCTCCGCACTTCTCCATATTCCATAATATCATCTACCACCTTCCTTACTATGCTGACAGGGATGGCAAAAGAGTTACCGGAATAGGTTCCGGTCGGAGAAATTATAAGGGTGGGAACACCAACCAGCTCACCCCTCAGATTTACCAGTGCACCCCCGCTGCTGCCCGGATTAACGGGTGCATCCGTCTGAATAAATGATTCTATAGCCATCTCACGTTCCTGGAAAACTCCCAGACCTCTTGCAATGGCGCTGACAATTCCGGCAGTGACCGATGACGTGAGATTCATTGGGTTTCCAACAGCCATAACCCATTCACCTACCTTAAGCTCATCTGAATTTCCGAATTCAATATAGGGAAGGCCATGACCGTTGATTTTCAGCAGGGCTATGTCGGAATCGGGATCCGATCCCATTATTTCGGCTCTTGTCGACTGACCGTCATTTAGAGTCACTTCTATTTCGGCAGCGCCTTGTATAACATGATAATTGGTCACAATATGCCCTTCAGATGTTATTATCACTCCCGAGCCTGTTCCTTCCCGTTGTAAGGGAAAGCCGGGCAGCTGAAATAAATCAAAGGGATCATCCGATTCATTGCGGGTTCCCCTTGCAGCCATGGTTGTTACATGAACCACACCGTGAACGGTTTTTTCAGCGGCCCAGGTAAAATCCATTTGTCCGGGCCGGTGATCAGCAGGAAGGCTTGTAAACCAGGCAGGATGACGTGCCTGATATAATACCTGTTCTCCGTTGCCGGGTTCTGATATTCTTGAGTATAATATAACTGCAATAATTGCAGCTGTCAGTGCAATAGTTAAGTTCAGAAATAAATATTTTTTTTTCATATTACAATCCATCCATGAATATCATGTACGACAAATACCATTATAAAGATAATAAATTGCAGGCAGTTTTGTTTCTGAAAATCAGATAATTTTAGCAGGTGAGCAGTGTTCCGGAAAATAGTTAAAGGTGGTAACTATCGGGCAAATACAAGAAAAAAGACCCCGGCCGACCGGCCGGGGTCTTTAGTGGAGCTGGAGGGAATCGAACCCTCGTCCAAACAAGGAACCAATAAGCTTTCTACATGCTTATTCTGTTATTTATTGTCGGGTTCAGGCCGGCAACAGACAGCCTAACTGAACCTTATTCCCTTGTTTCTCATCCGGAACACGGGAAAAATTCCGGACCAGCCTGAACTCATCGGTGCCTCTAAATCAAAAACCGTCAGGCAGGGTTTTTGAGAGACAGCTTGTCCACGGTCCTTGACCGTGAATTAAGCACAGATCTTATCAGGTCTATGCTGCAAGCGCGTAGTTATTCTCGCCACTTAAAATTTTGCACTACAGTTTTACGAGATGTACTGCTTAACTCGGCATGCTTACTTATCTGTTCATCCTGCTGTCAAAACCAGTCAGCCCCATGTACTGCAAATATACAATAATCTTGCCAAATTTGTTATATAAAAGATAGACGATTAATTTTTTGAGGCTCAATTATCCCTGCTCATCTTTAATTTAAACTCGTTGACCAATATGACCGTGAGTGCAAAAATCTTCGACAGGGAGATCGCCGGTTTTTAAATTATCTCAAAATTCTTAATTTAGCACAAAAATTAAGCCATGCAAATAGGGATACTGAAAGAAACCAAGGTGCCGGTTGACCGCAGAGCCGCCCTGACTCCTGCTGCCGCTTTTGAATTACAGAACCTTTATCCTGAATTTGAAATATCGGTTGAAGCCAGTGATATAAGGTGCTTTGACGACAAAGAATACCAGCAGGCCGGGATAAGGGTAACGGATGATTTAAGCCATTGCGATCTGCTTGTAGGTGTAAAGGAAGTTGATGTCTCAGCTTTAATTGCAGGCAAAACCTATCTGTTTTTTTCTCATACCGGGAAAAAACAACCGTATAATCGCAGACTCTTGCAGGAAATAGTCAAAAAACAGATAACCCTGGTGGATTATGAATATCTGACCAACCCTGAAAATATCCGGCTGGTGGCATTTGGCAAATGGGCCGGGATAGTTGGTGCTTATAACGGATTGCGCGGATATGGAATACGTTATAATCTCTTTGATCTTAAACCGGCCCATAAATGTTTTGATCTGGAGGAGATGAATTCCGAGCTCGGTAAAGTCAAACTTCCTCCTGTTAAAATACTGATAACCGGCGGAGGGCGCGTTGCTTCCGGGGCCCTTGAAACTCTGTCCCATCTGAAATATGAATTGGTTAACCCCCGGGAATTTCTTGAAAAAGCATATGATGAACCGGTAATATGCCAGATTGAACCCTGGGATTACGTCAGGCGAAAGGATGGAGAGGAATTTGACCTGCAGCATTTTTTCTATTATCCAGAAGAATATGAATCAGTTTTTTATCCTTATGCTACAGTTACCGACCTTTTTATTCCCTGTCATTACTGGGATCCCCGGTCACCGGTTTTTCTGCAGAAAGAAGATTATCTCAGGCCTGATTTCAATATAACTGTAATTGCCGATGTTAGCTGTGATATTAAGAAACCTATTGCATCTACTATCAGGGCCTCATCAATTGATGAGCCTTTTTACGGTTATGATCCGGTTACCGGAAAGGAGGATGATCCCTTTGATCTGAAAAACATAACTGTAATGGCTGTTGATAATCTTCCCGGTGAACTTCCCCGGGATGCTTCGGCTGAATTTGCAGATAAACTTGTTGAAAATGTCTTTCCTGCTTTTTTGAATGACAGAGACGGCATTATTGAAAGAGCCACGATTGTCAGGGAAGGCGGACTGGCAAAGAATTTTTCGTATCTGGAAGATTTTCTGGCAGGCAGGGAATAGAAAAAATGCAATTGATACTGTATTTCGTGGCAGGGCCTGGCATAATAAACCTTACTTTTTGCAAAATACCGGGAGCGGTCAGGTAAATCTTTTGTTGCAGTCTTTAAGTTCAGCGATAGTTTTCACGGGGTCGGGGGATCTAAAAACCGTGCTTCCGGCAACCAGAACATTAACGCCTGCATTTACAAGAGATGAAGCATTCTGCAGATCCACTCCTCCATCTACTTCAATGATTGCTGCAGAACCGGTTTCGTGTATCAGGGATTTTAGTTTCCCTATTTTGGCATAGCTGCTTTCTATGAAATCCTGACCCCCAAAACCCGGGTTTACTGTCATGAGCAGGACAAGATCAAGATATGGAAGTATCTCTTCAAGAAGACTTACGGGGGTGTGGGGATTAAGGGAAACTCCGGCTTTCATTTCCAGTGAGCGGATGAGGGTAACTGCACTGTGCAGGTGATCAACGGCTTCGTAATGCAGAGTGAGGACTGATGCACCCGCTTCTTTGAACCTCTCAATATACCTTTCCGGATTTTGTATCATAAGATGAACGTCCAGGGGCTTGGACGACCGCTTTTTAACCGCTTCCAGTACCGGGAATCCAAAACTTATATTGGGCACAAAAACTCCGTCCATCACGTCAATATGCAGCCAGTCGGCCAGACTGTTATTGATGATATCAATATCAGCATTCAGATGGCCGAAATTGGCCGATAGCAAAGATGGTGCTACGAGTGGTTGCATAGGTTATTTTATGCAGATAATCTTTATTAGGAATATTTAAAGATATGTTTTAAGTATTTTGTTTCTGGTAGAATGTTTGAGCCTTTTGATGGCCTTTTCCTTAATCTGTCGAACTCTTTCCCTGGTGAGGTTAAAGGCTTCGCCTATTTCTTCAAGGGTGTGGGGATGTTTTCCGTTTAGTCCGAAATAAAGCCTGACTATATTTGCTTCGCGGTATGTAAGAGTGGAAAGCGCTCTTTCAATTTCCTTGCGCAGCGATTCATTTAATAATTCCCTGTCGGGTTCGGGAATGTCATCGGTTAGTATTACATCATACATATTCCCATCTTCATCGGGATTAATCGGAGCATCCATTGATAAATGACGGCTGGATGTTTTCAGTGATTCCTTCACATCCTGTGGAGCCAGTTCAAGGGCCTGTGCAATTTCAAGGATGGAGGGCTCACGTTCGAACTTTTGCTCAAGTTCCGAAAAAGTACGATTGATCTTATTGATATAACCGATCTTGTTAAGGGGCAGCCGGACAATTCGTGCCTGTTCGGCAAGCGCCTGAAGGATGGATTGTCTTATCCACCAGACTGCATATGAAATAAATTTAAAGCCCCTGGTTTCATCGAATCTTTGTGCCGCTTTAATCAGCCCGAGATTACCTTCATTGATCAGGTCTGGCAGGCTGAGCCCCTGATTCTGGTATTGCTTGGACACGGAAACAACAAATCTCAGGTTCGCCTTGATAAGTATATCAAGTGCCACTGCATCACCATTTCTTATTTTTCTTGCCAGTTCAACTTCCTCTTCAGCAGTTATCAGGTCTACTTTTGCAATTTCATGCAAATATTTGTCCAGTGACGGGGTCTCCCTGTTGGTTACCTGTTTAATAATCTTTAATTGCCTCATGAAACCGGAGATTTAGTTTGTCAGGAATACGTTTTTAAATAATTTTAAGTTACAAAAACATCCTTTTGAAATACTGCAGAAAGTTCATGAAATTATTTTTTTTTAAAAAAGAAAAAGCTAACTTTGTCGTTGAGAACAAACTTAACTATAAGTTTATTAAAAATACTACCTGAAGACGGAAAAAACGAAGTTTTTTTTCTAAAATTTGCATATTCCCCCGAAATACTTATTATTGCACAATAATTCCGCTTTATATTTGGTTACACAGTTATTCCATAATTTTCCTGTGAAATAAAAATCCCTGATGCATTTTTGCGGGATGATATCACCATTTACTTACTTTTACACTTACTCATTTAATTTCTATTAAACACATGTATGATATTCTTGAACTTAACAAGAAGCTTGTTTCTGAATTGCGTGAAATAGCCAAAGGGCTAAATATTAAACGTGTAGAATCTTTAAAGAAACAAGATTTAATTTACAAAATCCTCGACCAGCAGGCGATAAATACCTCCGAAAAAAAGGCTGAAAAGGAAAATAAAGCCACCAGAGCTCCCGGACAGGTGCCGGCCAAACGCCGTGGCAGGCCACCGTCGAAATCCGCTCAGACATCCGGGAGTCCGCTTCAAAATGAAAAACAGGCTCCTGCCGAACCTCAGGCAGCAGAACCGGGCAGGCCGGCGGTTAAGCCAAAAGCAGAAAAGCCTGACGACGCCAAAACGCCCCCTGTTTCTGACAAATCAGATAAAAAGCCAAAAACTAACAGAGAGCAGGAATCCGGCCAACGGAGGACCAGGCAGGAAATGGGCAAGAT
>PWPZ01000231.1 GCA_003556985.1 Bacteroidota bacterium | reverse complement strand
TACCAGATTTTCAAGAGTGTCGGTGGTGTTTTGCTCCTGTTCATCAATGGTGCCGGACTGGTCGCCCCTTAACAAGGCATTGCCCCCAAGGGCCACTACTGCTAATTTTTTCATATTCAATACTTTAGGGTACACTGCTTAAATCTACAAATCTATTGATTTTTTCTAATTTAAAGAAATAACAGGCTGCCCACCTAATTCTGTCCTGTTTTTCAGGTTAAGTAACCATAATCTGTCGGTAATGCCGGTTGTGGCCGTGATATTTTGGAAAAAAGGGGGGAACTTGCGTAAAATTTTGCAAATTTGCAACGGGAATTCCCGGTCTTATATGCATATGGAACCTGACATTTAAATATTCCGGTTAAAACCCAAACAATCAAGAGTCTACAACATTATGACGGCAGGAAAGGAAAAAAGAAACAGTCCCAAAAGAAAAAAGAACCGCCTAACAGGTTTTTTTAAAGACGAACGGTTCAGGCTCTCCCTTGGCAGCTTCATCCTGGTATTTGCTTTGTTTCTTACATTGTCATTTGTATCCTATTTTTTTACCTGGAAGAGTGATCAAAGCTTTGAATGGGAAAAAATCATCTCCTCGTCCGATTTGCGGGTTGAGAACTGGGCGGGAAAATCAGGGGCCTGGTTTTCATCAATGTTTATAAACCACTGGTTCGGATTGGCATCATTCAGTGTTCCTTTCCTTCTCATTCTTACAGGATTCAAATTAATGAGGGTCAGGCTGGCCCCTTTTGGCAGAACGTTTAGAATAACCATTATCGGGGCACTACTCACCTCACTTGTACTGGGTTACATTTTCGGTGATGCAGGAGGATTCCTGGGTAGCGGTCCGGGAGGAGCACACGGTTATTTTATGGCGCAATGGCTGAATGCTTTTCTGGGTAAAACCGGCACAGCATTTCTATTGGTTCTGCTTATATTTTCTTTCTTCCTTTTTTCAACAAAAAATTCTTCATCTATACTCAATAAACTGATCAGCAAACGCCCTACAAAAAACGAACCGGATTTAGCTGAAAGTAACGACTCAACCCCGGCAATGCAGAAAGAAGGAATAGCTGAAAACGGTAATCCTGATTCAGCAGGGTTTTCACCCTCCTTCCAGGTTACCCCGGAAGAAAAAAACAGCCCTGAAAGCGAGAATTATTATGAGGAAGATGACGGCGAAGGGGAAGAGGGAAGGATAAAGCTGCTTGTGAAAGAAAAAAGCGCCAGTGAGAAAAGCCTTTCAGAAGATGCGATAGATGCTCATAAAACAGAGGATTACGACCCCACCCTTGATCTGTCTTCTTTTAAGTTTCCCCCTATCAGTCTGCTCGAACCCTACAAGTCGGCCGAAACAACTGTCAGCAAGGAAGAACTTATAAACAACAAAAACAAGATAGTAGAAACCCTGGGTAATTATAAGATCCAGATAGACAAAATTACTGCCACCATTGGACCTACGGTTACCCTTTATGAAATTGTGCCTGCCCCGGGCATTCGCATATCAAAGATCAAAAATCTGGAGGATGATATAGCCCTGAGCCTTTCTGCACTGGGAATAAGGATAATCGCTCCGATTCCGGGCAGAGGTACGATAGGGATAGAGGTTCCCAATCAAAACCCTGAAATAGTATCGATGCGTTCGGTGATAAGCTCGGTTAAATTCCAGGACTCAAAATACGAACTGCCCATCGTGCTTGGAAAAACAATTTCCAATGAAACTTACGTAGTTGATCTGACCCGGATGCCTCACCTGCTTATAGCCGGAGCCACCGGTCAGGGAAAATCAGTGGGACTCAATGCCATTCTGGCATCACTTTTATACAAAAAACATCCGGCTCAACTGAAATTTGTGCTCATAGACCCCAAAAAGGTAGAGCTGACAGTGTATTCAAAGATTGAAAGACACTATCTCGCCAAACTACCTGATACTGAGGAAGCTATAATAACTGATACAGAGAAGGTTATTCACACGCTGCAATCCCTTACCATTGAGATGGACGAGCGTTACAATCTGCTTAAGGAGGCGCATGTTCGTAACATCAAGGAATATAACGGGAAATTTATTGCCCGGCGCCTGAATCCTGAAAAAGGTCATCGTTTCCTTCCTTATATCGTTGTAATAATTGATGAATTCGCAGATCTGATAATGACTGCTGGGCGGGAAATAGAAACCCCGCTGGCCAGACTGGCCCAGCTGGCCAGGGCAATAGGTATCCATCTTGTTATAGCAACCCAGCGTCCGACAACCAACATCATTACCGGTGTCATAAAGGCAAACTTTCCCAGCCGGATAGCTTTCAGGGTAACTTCCATGATGGATTCAAGGACCATCCTGGATACCCCGGGAGCCAATCAGTTGATCGGGAGGGGCGATATGCTTATAACTGCCGGCAACGAGATGATCAGGCTGCAATGTGCCTTTGTAGATACTCCGGAAATTGACCGTATAACCGAATTTATAGGTTCCCAGCAAGGATATCCTTCTGCCCATTATCTTCCCGAATATGTCGGTGACAATGAATCGGGATCAGCCGAAGTTGATCTCAGAAAAAGAGACGGCATGTTTGACGAGGCCGCCAGACTGGTAGTACAACACCAGCAGGGATCAACCTCCCTTATCCAAAGAAAGTTTTCTATCGGTTATAACAGGGCCGGACGTATAGTAGATCAGCTTGAAGCTGCAGGAATAGTAGGTCCGTTTGAAGGCAGCAAAGCAAGGCAGGTTTTAATTCATGACGAATACAGTTTGGAACAGTTATTGAGGGACATGGATACAATATAGAAGATGCATTTTAGAAAAAGTTATTTTTACAACCAGGCAGATGCAAATAAAACATATCACTTCATTTATCATTGTGATCCTGCTTTCCTGCAGTTACAATGGATACGCACAGCAGGATGATAAAGCCAGAGAAATACTTGACAGGCTGGCGGAACATACAACCTCCGCCCCGTCAGTATTTGTCAATTTTACTGTTTCCATGTCCACACTTCAGGATGATACCATCTATGAACAATTTGACGGAGAGATAACAATCAGGGGAGAAAAATACAGGCTAAGCATAATGGGAATGGAGATATGGTTTGATGGCACTTCCACATATACCTATATGCCAGATGTCAGCGAGGTTATAATAAGCGATCCCGATGAGAACGGGGGACTGATGTCCAATCCGGCAGAATTGTTCACCCTTTACCACGAAGAATTCAGGTACAGATTGATCGATGAAATTTCAAGGGAAGGAAAAAGGCTCTATGAAATAGATCTTCATCCACTGGACAGGAACCATGATTTTCACACGGTGAAGCTTTTTATTGAAACTGAAAACAACTTTATCCATTCTGCAGTAATTGCCGGCAAGGATGGTAACCGCTATACCCTTAAAGTAAATGATTACAGCACCGACAAACAGGTTTTGGATTCGTTCTTTGTCTTTGACGAATCAGATTATCCTGATCTGGAGATAATAGACATGCGCTGGTAATAATTTATATAAATGCAAGTAAAAATATCCTTGCAGAAGGATTAAGAATAATCGGGGCGGGACTCTCCGATTACCCGGATGGAGGCTCAGTTCAGACTTCTGAAAAGAAGCACAAGCCTGTGAAGTCCGAAGCCCAACTTCCCACAGTAGAATTGTGCATGATTTTGGCAGAATTGCGCCTGCCCCGGCATCTTATTATACTCAGGATAAACTGCTCACAAATAATTAATTCAGCTTCTATAAGGGAATGTATGTTTTTGCAAAACTCTAATCAGGATAGACTACACGGGCATGGTAAATATTTTTTAATTTACTCTTGTAAATATCCTTAACGGTTGAAATATCCCTGAGAGTTATGTTTGCATCATTAAACTGCTCTTCATTGAACTGGTTATTGATAATTGATTCCACAAGCTGATTAATCGATTCAGGGCTTATTTCTTTAAGGCTCCTTGAAGCTGCTTCTACTGAATCGGCCATCATTAATATTGCCGTCTCCTTTGAAAATGGCTTTGGACCCGGATAAGTATATTTTTGCAGATCAACCTCCTGATTGGGGTGCTTTTGCAGAAAAGATCTGTAAAAATACTGAACCCGGGTGGTTCCGTGATGGGTTTGGATAAAATCAATTATTTGTTCGGGCAGATTATGCTTTCTGGCCATTTCCACTCCCCTGGAAACATGTGATATTATCATCTGTGCGCTTTCTTCAAACTCCAGAGAATCGTGAGGGTTATAGCCCGAGGTTTGATTTTCAATAAAAAACCCGGGATTGGATAGTTTACCGATATCATGATAAAGTGCCCCCGTCCTGACAAGCAGCGGATTACCTCCTACTTCGCGAACAGCAGTTTCGGCAAGGTTTGCCACCTGCATTGAATGTTGAAACGTTCCCGGTGCCTCCTCGGCAAGTTTTCGTAACAGAGGCTGATTTGTATCAGACAGTTCCATCAGGGTGCCGTCGGAAATAAAACCGAATGTTTTTTCAAAAATATACAGAAGCGGGTAAGTGGTAAGTATGAGCAGTCCATTGGCACCAAACCAGGCGAAGTTCATCCAGTCAATTGTATCAATACTGCGCTCCTGGGTTACAGCTATTCCGAAATACAGTAAAGAATATGAAAATACTATGATCACGGCCGTTAAAAAGAGTTTGCTCCGCAAATGGAGGTTTGACAGACTGAATATTGCGACCAGTCCGATTACATAATTCAAAAACAGAAATTCAAAGCTGTTGGGGGCAAAAAAACCGACAAGCAGCAGTATGATGGTATGCAAAAACAATGCGAGTCTCTCGTCATAAAATGTCCTGATAATAATAGGTGCTATTGCAAAAGGAATTACATAGAAATTAATAGTGCTGAATCTGACGAATATTATTGGTACCGACACCATCAGGAATAAAAGAAAAACTATAAATAATGATTTAATGGGACTCATTAGTATTTCGCGACGGAAATAATAAAGAAACAGATACATAACCGCCATCAGGGAAAACACAAGAATGAACTGGCCGAGTAAAACCAGGTTAAGATTCATGCCACGCAGCCGTATTTCATATTCCCTTCTCAATGATTCCAGTATCCGGTAAGTATGATTTGTTACCAGGTCCCCCTGGGAAACAATCCTTTCACCGGATTGCACCATACCCCTGGCCAGAGAAATATCATCAATAAGACTTTGCCTCATACGATTGGTAATCACGGGATCAAAATGAAGGTTGGGTATTATATAATCACTAAATTCAACATCACTCATAAATGCCGCAAATTCCTGGTAAACGCTACCGGAGGTCATGGAAGGAGTCCACTCTTCAATGCCATTCCTGACATATTCATAGGCAGTTTTTTCCCGGAAGAAATTTTCCGGGGAAGTCCTTTCACCGATATTATTCCGTACGATGACAATCGACATTTCTTCCGAAATAACTTCATCGGCAACTTCGCCGGGTGCAATTATACCCTGCTGATAAACTTCATCGTAAAAGCCGGTACTAAATAAAATAAAGTTGTCGAACAGAGAGATCAGTTCATGGTTGTCTGTTACAAATCCGCTAAACTGCTCTTCGGTTAAATTAAAACGGTTCAGTATATAAGACTTCCATTGATTCTCAAGGTTATCGTAATACCTTTCCATCACAGAATCATAAAGCAGACCGTCATACCGGAAATATGGCCGGAAATTTTGCAGCACACTATCTCTTTCTGCCCTGACTTCCTGATCCGACTTGTAAACAGGAAAATCAAAAGGTGCGATCAGAGTTTCATGAAGCCATGGCCGGCCGCGCTGAAATTCATACCGGAATTTCCCTTCCCGGGGTAAAAGATACAGGATCAGTAATGCTGTGACAAGAAAAAAAGAAATCACAGAAATACTGTTGTAATTATCTTTAATGAATTTCAGAAATTTTTCCATAAACAAACCTACGAATTTTTATGTTAATCGCATAAACGTTATTAAAACCGTATAAATTTCACATGCTGGTGAGAAATTGACTTTTTGCCGGTTTTTAGTACAGGAAATTATTTGGTTTTGCTATATATCAGACGGGAAATTAAACTATATTTATCATTTATATAATCTTTAATATTAAACCGGGATATGCAGAACATAGTTTCTTTACTGCCGGTGATTCCCGTCAGATCAGGACCCTCAGAAACCGGGGAAATGGTTACCCAGATAGTTTTTGGAGAGCATGCAGTTATACTGGAAAAACAGAAAAAGTGGAGTTTTGTTAAACTATCGGAAGATGGTTACCAGGGGTGGGTGAATAATCTCATGATAACTGATGTGCCGGATGAACAGGCCGGCAAATTGACCGGATCATACCCTGAAACACTGGGCAGCCTTTTTTTGCCGGTAACGAGCAATTCGGATGAACGGCAATTTTACATTCCAGCGGGGAGCTTACTGTATGATTATGAGCCTTCCGGCCGAAAATTCAAGGCAGGGGGAATTGTTTTTACCTGTGGGCAGCAACCAGTGTTTCATAAAGACGATGATTTAAGAAAATGCATTGAACAGGTTGCCAGTAAATTTATGAATATCCCTTATTTATGGGGTGGGAAAAATCCTTTCGGCATGGATTGTTCCGGACTAACCCAGACGGTTTTCAAGCTTTTTGGCAGGCAATTGCCGAGAAACTCAAGGCAGCAGGTTAAGATGGGAAAAAGAGTTGACTTTATTGACAATGCACAGACCGGAGATCTCGCCTTTTTTGAAAATGAGCAGGGTAAAATCATCCATACAGGAATTTTAGCCATGAACGGGCATATAATTCATGCCTCCGGAATGGTAAGGCTTGACAGGATAGACGAAAAGGGGATCTACAACCATACATTAAACAGGTATACACACAAACTAAGTATAATTAAAAACCTGATCGATTAGCAAAAACTAACGAATATGTATATATACACTTCGTACATTAAGCTTTTTCTTATATTGACTGTCGTGGTGGTTGCGTATATGTTTTTCCGTAAATTCACCTCAAGAAAAACACATGACAACAAACCAAAAGCCGGATAGATTTATTTAGTGGACTTTCACCACCAGGTTATTTACCATGCACGGCGAACCACCCAATAGTAAAGAGGCGGCCCGGGGGGCCGCCTCTTTGTGTATATAAGAACTATCCTGTATTACCTTCGTTAACTGTATCAGCCTGTTGGGCCTGAAGCAGCTGTTTCTCCCATTGGCTTGAGCTTGCTGCCAATAAGTGCGTAATATAAAATATACAGGTAGCAAAGAACTGGTACGATAAATGAATACTGGATATTGAAAGCATCTCCTACCATACCCATAAGAACGGGAATGATTGCCCCACCAACTATCAGTGTATTTATAATACCCGAGGCCAGGCTAACTTCACTTCTGTCGAGGCCCTTCACTGCAAGCGAGAAAATATTGGGGAACATCACCGAGTTGAACAGTCCGATCGTCACAATTGTCCAAAGGGCAACCCTGCCGGTTGAAAGCATAGAGGTAATGGCCAGGGCAACGGCAGCAATCGCAAATACCGAAAGAACCAGGTTGGCCTTTCCTTTACCAAGCTGCATAAGCGCATAGTTAACAATGGCAAAGCCAAAGAATGTCAGGGCCATGGTAACATTGAAATCAAGGGTCACATAGCCGACAACAAATGCCCAGATCATAACTATTCCGGCAAAAACAAGCTTTAATTCCTTCCTTTTTATATCTGACAGCGAGATTGCTCCGAACAAACGTCCTATCATAGCGCCGGCCCAGTATAAACCAACAAATTTCATGGCAAGCTCCCTGCTGATTCCTCCTCCCATTCCGGGCTGAACAATATAGGAGGAAATGGCAGTACCAATACCTACCTCTGCACCCACATAACAAAATATTGCAAATGCCCCCAGCAGAACATGCCGGTATTTAAAAACGGTGGCAAAGTTACCTGTACCTTCCTGGCTCAGTACCGGAAGTTTTATAAGGCGCACTGCAATGGCAATCAACAGAACGATGACTGCAATCAACATAAAGGGAAGAAGAAGGTCTGAGGGAGTTATTCCGCCTTCAAGAACGCCGCCAACCCCTTCTGTAACAGCGGGAATAGCTGCAGGTAGAATAAGGACCACGATCATTAAAGGGGCAATCCAGGTAGCAATAGCGTTAAGCGCCTGAGTTAGATTGAGCCGGCCGGAAGCCGTTTCGGGGGGGCCAAGCTCGGTAACAAAAGGATTGGCGGC
>PWPZ01000260.1 GCA_003556985.1 Bacteroidota bacterium | reverse complement strand
TGGTAAGATACATCAGGCCAACTAATTAAATTAAATATTTACTGATGAAAAACCTCCTGATATTTTCTCTTACCTGTCTGTTTACAACACTGATAGCCAATGCTTCCGGCATTGACGGCACTTCAGGGCTCTCCGGATATATGGCATTTATCGATACCACACGGCAAAACCAAAACGTAACATCCCCGGAGGAACCGGTTTCAGAAAGTAATCCGGAACGTCCGGCAGAGGAAAAAGGCACTCCCGAGGAGGAAGACGGAGAAGAAAACCAGGGATCGAATGGTGGAGAAGAAAACCAGGAAGAAAATAGTGAAGAGGGTAACCGGGAGGGAAAAGAGGAAGAAGAAAGCGCACAGGAAAGCAATAACGACAGCAGTGACGATAACCGGCAGGAAGACGAAGACAAGGAAGAACCAAAGCCATCCTACTGGAGCAGCGGCGGTCAAACCACCTTGGGCTTCTCCCAGATATCCCTTTCCAACTGGGCGTCTGGCGGACATGAATCACAATCTTTCAACACACGCTTCAATTCTTTTGTGAACTATAAAACACCCGGTAACAAAACAACGTGGGAAAACACCCTGGATATCAGGTATGGCCTGATCAACCAGAAAGACAGGCAAACTGTGAAAAGCGATGACCTGCTTGATTTTTCCTCCAAATTCGGGCTCAGGGCATCAGAGCACTGGTCGTACAGCTCCCTTTTAAGTTTCCGCACCCAGTTTGCCCAGGGGTTCAGAAGACCGACCGATACCGTTAAAATATCCGATTTTATGGCTCCTGCCTATTTGAATATTTCGATCGGTATGGATCATAAATTTGATGACAACATCAGTTTCTACATGTCACCCCTTGCTGGGAGAGTAACATATGTGCTGGATGAATACCTGTCCCAGGCGGGCGCATTCGGTGTAGAAGAAGGCAAAAACAGACGGTATGAGTTTGGGGGGTTTGTAAGAGTAATGTTCAGCGCTGAACTGATAGAAAACATTACCGCACAATCAAAGCTGGAGCTTTTTTCCAATTACCTTGAAAAGCCCCAAAACCTGACTATAAATTCAGACACAAGAATAAACATGCGGATAAACCAGTATATCTCGGCTAATCTGGACATCCATATGCGTTACGATGAAAATGCCACCATAAGGGTCGATACCACCGGGGATGGACAACTTGATACAACGTTACCCCCCCGAATCCAGATAAAACAAGTATTTGGGCTGGGATTGTCGTACAGCTTCTGACCATTATCAGAACCGGTTTCTCTTCAGGTATTCAGGGGGCCAGGATCAGGTGGGCAAACCATTCCGGCTCTCTTCCATCTCCCTGAACTTCTTACTCAGTATAGCAAGGAACCGGATAAACTGCTCCATAGCCCGGTTGGTCTCCGTACTTACATGAACCTTTTTTAACCGCATCATCATATAGACATATACCGCATTCAGGCAAGTTTCAATCTCATTTTCAGCAGTCCCCCCCTGCCTGACATCCATTTCGCGGATTAACGGCAATACCCGGGCGAACATCTCTGAATAAAGGCTTTCAGAGGGTTGTCGGAGCAAAAACAGGTGCAAATCATACAGTTCATTCACTATGTTTTTTAACGGCTGGATATGACCGGCTTCCACAACATTTTCCATTTTCATCTGCGCGGCAATGTTTTCGTTCCACTCCCGGATCTCTTTCCTGACTTCCGGGGGCTGGTCGTACCGATCGATTAATTCACCGGCCAGTTTGTCAATATCAAAACCAAAAGCCCTGATAGTATCTTCAACCTGCCACATATATAATATATATTCGGCAATATTGGTCTTCCTTTTTTCCCTTGATATAAGCATAGCAAAACTGGTTTATTTCTAATTGCCATCCTTTAGCCGGTCAATAATGCGCCTTTCTTTTTTAGTTGGGCGCCCCTTCCCCTTGTCGCGTGCTGAAAACACAATAAGATTATTGTGTTCCTTTTTTTCCTTTTCTTCCCTGGGAGTGATATCCTCAAGATATGCTGGCACCTGTGAGGCAGGCTGCCTTTTTTCAACAAGTCGTTTTACCCGGTAGGAATAAACCACGGGAGGACGACGAAGTTTTACTATATCGTCTTCTTTAACCTGACGGGAGGGTTTAACGGCCTGCCCTTCGATGAAAACCCTGCCTTTTTTGCAGGCTTCGGCCGACTGGCTGCGGGTTTTGAACAACCTTACAGCCCAGAGCCATTTATCAATCCTCAAACCGGCATTATCATGACCTGTTTTTTCCATACCCGGTTTCTTCAATGATCAACCTGTCTGCTTTTATCCTTTTTCTGTGATTATTCAAACGGAGACTGTTATTTCCCTCCCCTATTTATTGTTGTAAAGATTCATTGTCCTACCAATTCCCAGGGTAACAAAACTTTGGATTGCCTCTATCACCTTGTCGATCCTCCCGGGCAAAATAAGCTTTTCTTCCCTGCTTAATTCTCCAAGAACATAATCCACCTGTCCTCCCCTTCTGAATTCCCCTCCTATACCAAAACGCAGCCGGGGATAATCCTGGCGGCCAAGCACCTGGTTAATATTTTGCAAACCATTATGGCCTCCGTCACCGCCCTTTGACCTGATTCGAATAGTTCCGAAAGGCAGTGCCAGGTCATCAACTATAACAAACAAATTTTCCGGCATTATCTTTTCCTTTTGCAACCAGTAATTAACGGCACGTCCGCTAAGATTTACATAAGTTGAAGGTTTCAGCAGGACACATGTTCTTGCCCGGTACCGGTATTCTGCAACAAAGCCATAACGTCTGTCCTGAAAAGAAATATTGGACGCCCCTGCCAGGGCATCCAATACCATAAAACCTATATTGTGTCTGGTGCTGGCATATTCTTCACCATAATTTCCAAGACCGGCAATAAGATACTTCATCCAAACCAATATGATTTATTAAATCAGACCAGTATTTATTGTTTTTCTTCTCCTTCACCTTCAGCACCGGATTCTCCCTCTCCGGATTTTTCCTCACCTGCTTCTCCTGCTTCTCCTGCTTCTCCTGCAGCTTCTTCGGCTTCTTCATCCTCAGGCAGTACACCACGTGCAGCCCTGGTAAGCTTCACGGATGCTATCACCGTATAGGGTGAATCAAGGAGCTGCATATTAGGAAAATCCAGTTCTTCAACCTTGATCGATTTACCAAGCTCCATTTTGGTAACATCAACTTCAAGAATATCGGGCAGATCTTTGGGGAGGGCGCGGACTTTTAGCCTTCGGGTATCAAGAGCCAGCTTTCCGCCGTGTTTCACACCTTCGGGAACCCCGTTCAACTGAACCGGGACATCAATGGATACCGGTTTGTCTTCGAAGACCTGGTAAAAATCCATATGTAATGTCCTGTCGGTAACAGGATGAAACTGGATGTCCTGTAAAATTGCATCATAAACCTTGCCTTCAATATCAAGCTTCAGCAAATATACATTAGGGGTATGGATAAGGTGCCTGAAATCAATTTCAGAGGCTTGAAAATGAACGTTTTCATCACCACCATAAAGCACACAGGGTACAACCCCCTGTTTCCTGAGTTGCTTTGATTCTTTCTTTCCTACTTTTTTGCGTCGGCCGCACTTAATTTCTAACAGTTTCATCGAATTCAATTTAACAATTAATAATGGGTGCTACTTAGTTCCGGGAATCGTCACTCCATCACACCATTTACTGTAAATTTCGGAGGTGCAAAGATACATAAAAAAATTTCATCTGAAACCCGCATCAGACTTAGTCAGACAAAATAACATGAACAACAGACTGAGATGAAAAAAGTTCCGGCAGGCGCCGCCGCCTGAACGCATGAAATATCAATGCTTCAGACAATAAAGGTGGAGGAGATTGACTGGTAGTTATGGACCTTGTCAATTACTGTGGCAAAGAGGTCGGCAACAGTCAGAACCGATATTTTATCGGAATTATAATTATGAGGAATAGTATCAGTTACCACCACCTCACTGATCGCCGACTTTTCAATCTTTTCCAAAGCATCTCCTGAAAATACCGGATGGGTTGCTACGACCCGCACTGATTCTGCACCTGATTGTTTCATCAGGTCGGCCGCCAGAAGAACGGTGCCTGCAGTATCTATCATATCATCTACGATTACCACATTTTTCCCTTTCACATCGCCGATAATGGTTATTTGATCAACATAGTTGGCCTTTTTCCTCAATTTGTAACAGATAACCATTTCACAATTGAGAAAACGGGAATAGGCATTTGCCCGTTTGGTCCCCCCCATATCAGGAGCAGCTATAACCAGATTATCCAGCCCCATATTACGGATATGGGGTACAAAAAGGGAAGATGCATAAAGATGGTCGACAGGGACATCAAAAAATCCCTGTATCTGATCTGCATGAAGGTCCATGGTCATAATACGTGACACACCCGCTTTGGAAAGCAGGTCGGCCACCAGCTTTGCACCAATGGAAACCCTGGGCTTATCCTTCCTGTCCTGCCGGGTAAAACCAAGATAGGGAATAACGGCAACTACCTTGTATGCTGAGGCCCGCTTGGCAGCATCGATCATTAGCAAAAGCTCAAAAAGATTATCAGAAGGGGGAAATGTCGATTGAATTATAAATACAACAGATCCCCTAACCGATTCTTCGAAAGCGGGCTGGAATTCACCGTCGCTGAAACGGGTTACGGAAGATTTTCCGAGTTCCATGCCGTAACTGCCGGCAATCTTATCGGCAAGGTACCTTGATTCAATCCCTGAAAAAAACTTTATAGGCGGTTTGGCGTGCATAGGGCTTTTTTTATATGACGAGGTTATTTTAAGAGTGCAAAATTAATTAATATAGGATTATTTCTAAAACATTTTCATGAATTATATCCTTCATTGTCCTGGCGAAGCCGTGCATTTGTATCATCTATAAAATCAAGAATCTCCTGCGCTCCCGTTTGTTTCAATGCAGAGGAACAAAAACTGGTGGGTATGCTTTCCCATTCTTTTTTAAGAGTCTTAAAATAAATATTCAGATTTTTCTCCAGTTTGCCGGCCGATATTTTGTCGCATTTTGTAAAAACAAGCACGAAGGGCACTTTGTTTACACCCAGCCAGCGGATAAAAGACATATCGGATGCAAGAGGAGCATGGCGGGAATCGATCAGAACAAAAAGGCATACAAGATTTGGCCTCAACTCTATGTATTTGTTTATCAGCACACTGAATTCCTTCCTGAGTTTTTTGGAAGTTTTGGCATAACCGTAGCCGGGCAAATCGACAAGATACCACCGGCCGTCAATAATAAAATGGTTGATTAACTGGGTTTTGCCCGGCGTTGAAGAAGTCTTGGCAAGTTTCCGGCTCCCGGCAAGCATATTAATCAGCGATGACTTTCCAACATTCGACCGTCCCGTAAAGGCATACTCGGGCATATCGGGCGGAGGACACTGATCGGCCCTGGCAGAACTTTTCACAAATTCAGCACTCTTTATTATCATAATACCTGTTCGTGGTTAATTTTGACCTCAAGCAATGCAGAGGGCGTGACCGCGGAAAGGCTGACACCGGAAATGGCCGCAGGAATAAGCAGGGTTTCGCCCTTATTTACCAGCATTTTTCCATTATCCCATTCCAGCATGAATTCGCCCTTAGTGCATATATAAATCACAAAAGAATCGGCGGAAATATAATCTCTGGCATTAACCCCGGTAAAATCAATCAAATGGGTGGTAAAATACTGGCAATCTGCCAGTAAAACCGGAGAGTTATGTTTCGGTTCAACAATGGTTTTGTAATCGCCTGTGTAGTTATAATCAATGGCTTCCATGGCTTCATCAATGTGAAGAGGCCGGTGATTGCCTTTTGCATCACGGCGGTCCCAGTCGTATATCCGGTAAGTGCTGTCTGATGTTTGCTGGATCTCGGCAAGGATTATTCCCTTGCCTATAGCATGTACCCTGCCGGCAGGCATAAAGAAAACATCTCCCGGACTAACTTTTTCCACGTTAAGTATTTCAAGCAATTTACCGCTTTTTAACTTTTCCGTAAAAACCCCGGGAGAAACCTGTCGGTTGAATCCGGCTATCAACTCGGCACCGGGCTCGGCATCAAGCACATACCACATTTCAGTTTTGCCGCGTGCACCATGCCTTTGTGCCGCCAGCTCATCGTCAGGATGCACCTGGACAGACAGAACATCCCTGGCATCAATTAACTTTATCAGCAGCGGAAATTCAAGTCCGAACCGGTTAAAAACCTTTTCCCCTACCAGATCGCCCATGTAAACCTCAATGAGCTCTTCAATATTGTTCCCTTTCAAATGGCCATTATCGACAACCGACAAATTGCCCGGGTATGAGGATATCTCCCAGCTTTCACCGATTTTGGAATTCTCCGGGAAATTTTTTCCGAATTTTTTTTGCAGGTTATTGCCACCCCATATCATTTCCCGGGGTATGGGCCTGAATTTTAGCGGATACAATTTGTTCATGAGAATAAAGTATAGTTATTATGCTTATTATCTTAATTTTACCACAGCAGTTTATTCGGACTGATATTCAATTAATTATGTTTAACAGGCAAGACCAGCATGCTGTCGATTATTCATTTTTATCTATTCAGGATCGGGAGGACCGGTTTGAGGCGGGATGCTTTTTATAAACTTCTTAACTGCCCCGGCAAAAGCCTCGGGCTGCTCAGCATGCAGCCAGTGGCCGGAACCGGGAATCGTCTCAAGCCTTGCCTGCGGAAATATCTGTTTGATAAATTCCATATCGGATTCAAGAATATAAGGTGATTTCCCGCCTTTTAAAAATAATACCGGCAAATCCTTAAGGGGGGAGGCCGGATCAAAACATTTCTCGTTAATACCATCCATAATATTGTCAAGCTCCCTTAAAAGCACATCAAGGTTAATGGTCCAGCGATACTTGTTATCTTCACCTTTCCCAAGGTTTTTCGTCAGAAATGACCGTATTCGCTCATTCCCGACAGAGCGGGCAAGCATGCGGTCAACATCCCTCCGGCGGGAAACGCCTGAAAAATCAATATCCTGCATTGCCTTCAGGATATCATAATGGCTCAGGGCTTCACGGCGATAAGCTTCTTTGTAGGATTTCGGGGCAATATCTACAACAATAAGAGATTCTACGCGGCCGGGAAATTGATTGGCAAAACACATAGCGGTCTTGCCCCCCATAGAGTGACCGGCCAGCACCACTCTTTTCAGGTTTGCATCATCCATAAAATCAAGAAGGTCGTTACTCATGGACTCGTAATCATGGCGGTCGGCATGGGGCGACCGGCCGTGGTTCCGCTGGTCGACAAGATAAATCTCAAAATCATCTGCCAGTTTCCTGCCAATAGTCATCCAGTTATCAGACGATCCGTAAAGTCCGTGCAAAATTACCAGGGGCTTTCCCGAGCCAAGTTTTTTATAGAACAATTTCATAGCAGAGAATCAGTTTAATTTAGCGGCAATTGGGTTCATCTTTGTTGTTTCAGCATTTATGGCTCAAGCTGTCTCCGATACATCTGTATACTGTTCTCCAGACCATAATACAAAGCATCTGAAATCAGGGCATGTCCTATGGAAACCTCCAGAAGACCCGGGATTTTATCGGCAAAATATTTCAGATTGTCAAGGTTAAGGTCATGCCCGGCATTCAGTCCGAGTCCGAGCCCATTAGCCACGGCAGCTGCCTTCACAAAGGGGGCGATTGCTTTTTCACGGTTTTCACCGTAACCGGCAGCATATGGCTCTGTATAAAGCTCTATCCTGTCGGTTCCTGTCATTTTAGCATGTTCTATGTGTGCCGGCAGGGTGCCAACAAAAAGGGAGGTGCGTATGCCATGAGATTGCAGCAGCGCAACCACTTCGCTCAGGAACGGTTTTTCAGAAACGGTATCCCAGCCCTGGTTTGAGGTAATGGCACCGGGAGGATCGGGAACAAGCGTCACCTGGTCGGGTAGTACCGACAACACAAGAGAAATAAAAGACTCTGAAGGATAGCCCTCAATATTGAACTCGGTTTTAATAATCTGCTTTATGTCCCTGACATCCTGATATCTTATGTGACGCTCATCAGGTCTGGGGTGGACTGTTATTCCCTGTGCCCCGAACCGCTGGCAGTTTACGGCTGCACTCAGGACATCCGGAATATTTCCCCCCCTGGCATTCCTGAGTGTGGCAATTTTATTTATATTTACACTTAATCTTGTCATGGCATGTTGTTTGTAGAATTATACAAAAATAAAGGTAATTTACTGAATATAAAAAATTGGATATGTTTGCAAAAGATCTGATATCAGATGTAATTCCGTCGCTGAAGACTTCCGACACCGGAGCCCGTGCACTAAGCTGGATGGAGATATTTCGCATATCACACCTGCCGATAGTGAACAATCAGGAGTTTCTCGGACTTATATCTGATTCTGATATATACGATATGGGAATGATGGATGAACCCATAGGCAATCACAAGCTTTCTCTGTTCAGTCCCTATGTGCTGGACAGCCAGCATATTTACGAGGTGATAGAATTGGCTTCGCGTCTGAAGCTCACAGTTGTACCAGTACTTAATGAAAACAAGATTTTTCTGGGTATGATAGGCCAGACCGATCTTCTGTCTCATTTTGCAGCTTTGACCGCTGCTCATGAAAAAGGCGGTATAATAGTGCTTGAAATGAATCAGCATGATTATTCACTCAGCCAGATCTCCCAGATAGTGGAAAGCAACAATTCCAGAATACTGAGCCTTTATATCACAAATACTGACGGAAGTACCCGGATTGATGTGACAATCAAAATTAACACCACCGACCTGACTTCCATAATAAAGACTTTTGACCGTTATGATTACCATATTAAAGCTTCCTTTATGGATGATGAGAATCTCAGCGGATTTTATAAAAACAGGTATGAACAGTTCTTGCGCTACCTTGATGTATAAGTTAATCTGATGGTTTTTGCAGTAACTGTCAAAACCTGCTATTTTTATTTATTAATAGTCAGTCCGGTAAATCATACATAATGCAAATCGCTGTTTACGGCAGGCAATTCGGAAAACAGTTTGTCCCGTTTGCCAGAAAACTATTTGACCGCCTGAAAGAGAAGAATATCCAATTCAGCATCTACGGGCCTTTTTATAAATTCATGAGGGAGGAAGCGGGGCTGGATCTGAGCACCGACAATCTGTTTACCTCCTATGAAAATCTTGACAAAAAGAGCAATTTCGTTTTTTCAATAGGGGGTGACGGGACAATACTGGAAACCATAACAATTGTCAGAGATTCGGGAATACCGGTAGTTGGCATCAACAGCGGCAAGCTGGGTTTTCTTGCAACCATAGCAAAAGAAGATATTGATATGGCCATAGATGCCCTCTTATCGGGAAATTATGCCGTTGAGAAAAGGGGGTTGCTGGAACTTGTTTCTCCGCCGGAAACATTCGGTAATTTCGGCTTCGCACTAAACGAGTTTACCCTCCAGAAAAAAAACTCTGCCATGATAACCATTCAGGTCTGGTTAAATGACCGGTTTTTGAGTGCATACTGGGCTGACGGACTGATTGTTTCAACTCCCACCGGATCTACTGCCTATTCTCTGAGTGTCGGGGGTCCTCTGGTTACGTCCGACATAAGAGGCTTCATCATATCTCCCATAGCACCCCACAACCTTACTGTCAGGCCAATAGTCATTCCCGATAATAGTATTATCAGGCTGAAGGTTAACTGCCGGATAGGTGAGTTCCTGCTTTCAATGGATCACCATTCGGCCGTAATGCCGGTCGAAACTGAAATCCTGCTTAAAAGATCAGAATTTGACATTTCCCTTATCAGGCTTGAAGACCAGGACTTTTATACGACGCTCCGTAACAAGCTCATGTGGGGGGCAGACAAAAGAAACTGAGAATCCGCCTTTTTTGCAACAAGTTTATTAAGTAAAAGTATAACAATTAAAGCTTTCATTAAGTTATTATACTATTATTTTCTATAAATTTGTGGTCATTCAAATGCAATCATCAGAGTGTAATCATTTGGACACCATAAAATTACAATAATACCCGGAAAAAGATGAGAACCCTTGCTATAACGTTACTTCTGCTTATTTCCCTGAATCAGCTTCCGGCAGCAGAAAGGCTTGATTTCGGCATGTTTGCCGGCACCTCCTACTACCTCGGGAATATCAATAATTCAAGACATTTTTACAGCCTGTCACCTGCCGGTGGTGGGCTTGCCAAATATAACTTCAATGAACATTATTCACTGAGAACAAATATTAATTTCGGCAGGATAAGTGCTTATGACCAGGATTTTCAAAATATTCTTCACCAAACCCGGGATGCTTTTTTTGTTAACAATTTTTATGAGATTGCCCTGCAGGGTGAATTTAACTTTCAGCCCTTCAAGGTTACAATTTTCAGCAAGCCCCTTAGCCCTTATATAACAGCAGGTTTGGCATATACCCTTGTCCGGGGACCTGAAAATCCGAACGTAAGCTTTGTGAATCTGCCTTTCGGCGGCGGCGTTAAGTATGGCATAAGCAGAAAAATAACCGTGGGAATGGAATGGATTTTGAAAAAGAGTTTTACGGACAATATAGACGGGGTGAAAAGTTTCGGGCAATTTAATTCCCCTTCTTGGGTTCATAACAATGATTGGGTATCTTTGGCCGGAATTTTTGTAACAATAAAACCGTTTGAACGCAGAGGAGACTGCCCTGTATACAACAATCCCGCATATAAGAATTAACAACTTTTATGATTGATTTGAAAGAAAAAATAGACCGTTCCAGACTACCGAACCATGTTGCCATTATAATGGACGGGAACGGACGCTGGGCAAGGGAAAGGGGTTCTCACCGGATCTTCGGCCACCAGAACGGAATTACTTCAGTGCGCGAAACAGTTGAAGGAGCGGGTGAACTGGGCATCAAATATCTTACTCTCTACGCATTTTCCAAGGAAAACTGGTGCAGGCCGCCGGAAGAAATAGATGCTCTTATGGGCCTTATGATATCTACCATAAATTCAGAAACCGAAACACTAATAAAAAATAATGTCCGTTTAATGATTATAGGAGATATGCAGAATCTCCCCGCCTATATTACAGAAAAACTTAACGAAGTTGCAGGGCTTACAGCCGGCAATGACGGGCTCACCCTGATCATAGCATTGAGCTACGGGTCAAGATGGGAGATAGCCGGGGCGGCAAGGCGTATTGCAGAAGATGTTATTTCGGGAAAAATTGAAATGGAAAAAATAAATGAAAATACTTTTTCGGAATATCTCCTTACCAAAAGCATACCCGATCCGGAATTGCTTATACGGACAAGCGGGGAGTGCAGGATCAGCAATTTCCTTCTTTGGCAGATTGCCTATACAGAACTCCATTTTTCACAAACACTTTGGCCGGATTTCCGAAAAGAACATTTATATAAAGCCATAATCGATTTTCAGAAAAGAGAAAGGCGATTTGGAAAAACAAGTGAACAAATTAAATGTGATTAAACCAAAATGTATTATAAAACTGTAAAATACTTATCAGGACTTGTTCTTTTTCTGTTCTGCATAACTGACAGCGCATCACAGATTGATACAACAGACCTTGTCAGGGCCGGAACAACTGTCGACTACGCCAACCTTCCCGTTGCAGACTATTCCCGTCCAAGGGATTACGTGATAAGGGAGGTAACAGTTTCCGGCATCCAGTTTCTTGACCCGAACGTGATCAGGAATATTTCAGGTCTCGAACCCGGCAAGAGGATCACCGTGCCTGGTGACGACATTACCGAAGCAATTCAAAAATTATGGGGGCACGGACTTTTTTCCGATGTAAAGATCACATCTGTCAGGACAGAAGGAACAGCTATTGATCTTGACATTTTCCTTCAGGAACCGCCCAGACTTTCGTCACTCAATATCGAGGGGCTCAGGAGATCCGAATTAAGGGATATTGAAGAAAAAATAAGGCTCCGCAGCGGCAGCCTGGTAACTGAAAACACCATTCGCAACAGCCGGGATATTATACAAAGGCATTTTGTGGAAAAAGGATTTTTCAATACCACCGTGGATATCCAGATTGAAGATGACCCGGGCATTCCCAACCGCGTCATTATGAATATTGATGTTGATAAGAATGACAGGGTACGGATATCGGAAATATATTTTGAAGGCAACGAGCATTTTACCGACCGCCGGCTTCAGCGTGTGATGAAAAACACCAAGGAACGAAGCCTGAGAAACATTTTTAAATCTTCAAAATATGTGGGACCGGATTTTCGCGAAGACAAGGAAAGCCTTATAACATTTTACAATGAAAACGGATTCCGTGATGCAACCATCATTTCAGATACTATTTATCACACCGAGGAGGACAGGATCAATATTGCCATCACCGTTGACGAAGGTATCCGCTACTATTTCCGCGACATTAACTGGATCGGCAACACCAAGTATCCTGACGAACTTCTCAGCGCAATACTGAACATCCAGAGAGGGGAAATTTACGACCAGACCAAACTTGAAAAGAGGCTCAGGCAGGATGACGATGCCGTCAATTCGCTCTATCTGGATGACGGCTACCTGTTTTTCAGCGTGAACCCCGTTGAGGTAAACGTGGAAAACGATTCCATCGACCTGGAGATACGGATACGCGAAGGCGATCAGGCAAGGATCAACCAGGTGCTGATTTCGGGCAATACCAAGACCAATGAACGTGTTATCCGACGGGAACTCAGAACCAAGCCCGGTCAGCTTTTCAGTAAGACCAACCTTATGCGATCCCACCGGGAGCTTGCCAACCTGGGGCATTTTGATCCGGAGAGGCTGGATGTGAACCCGATTCCCAATCCCGCTGACGGAACAGTAGATATAGAATATATCGTTGAGGAGAGAGCAAATGACCAGCTTGAGATTTCAGGAGGTTGGGGTGCAGGCATGCTCATAGGCACACTGGGGGTACGTTTTTCCAACTTTTCCACCAGTAACTTTTTCAACAGGGAGGCATGGAGGCCGCTTCCCTCGGGCGATGGTCAGACACTCAGTCTGCGCGCCCAGTCAAACGGCAGTTATTACCAGGCATACAATATGACCTTTGTAGAACCTTACCTGGGCGGAACAAAGCCGAACTCACTGTCATTTTCTCTTTTCCATACAATTCGGACCAACAGGTATAACAGGAATGTGCAGGACTGGTCGTCCATAAAAATATCGGGAGCCTCACTTGGTATGGGGCGCAGACTGAACTGGCCGGATGATTTCTTTACCCTGCATAATGAAGTTAGCTTTCAGAACTATAACCTGGACGACTGGTACGGCCAGTTCATGTTCCAGGACGGAAGATCCAATAATCTCAGCCTGCGGACAAGCTTCGGGAGGAATTCGGTCGACCAGCCGATCTATCCGAGAAGGGGTAATTCATTCAATCTTACCCTGCAAATCACACCTCCTTATTCTTTGCTGAACGACAGAGATTACTCCGAAATGCCTGCAAGTGAGAAATACAGGTGGATAGAATACCATAAATGGACTTTTAAAGGGGACTGGTATACAAGTTTGGCAGGAAATTTGGTATTAAGTACATCGGCACGGTTTGGGATCCTTGGGCACTTTAACCCTGATATAGGTCCTTCCCCGTTCGAAAGTTTTGATCTGGGAGGAGATGGCATGTCAGGTTACAATCTTTACGGAAGGGAGACCATAGGCTTAAGGGGATATGAAAACGGTTCTTTGACACCGATCAGAAACGGGAACAAAGCAGGTAATATTTACAATAAGTTCAACATGGAGCTCAGATATCCCGTTTCAACAAATCCCAATGCCTTTATATATCCGTTGGTGTTTGTAGAGGCGGGTAATGCCTGGAGCGGTTTTGACGAGTTCAATCCTTTTGCTATCAAAAGATCGGCTGGAATAGGCCTCAGGGCATTTCTGCCCATGTTCGGGCTGCTGGGTATTGACTGGGCTTATGGTTTCGATGAAATACCGGGCCGGCCGGGAGCAAACAAGGGACAATTCCATTTTGTGCTGGGACAGCAATTTTAAGTATTACTAATTTATTACACTCATGAACAGGAAAAACAATTTAACCAATAAAACCATGCATGACAGAGTCGTGCAGGATAAGCAGGGAAAAAGAGGATTTTTACCGGCTGCCGGCCGCATGGCCGTCATTTTTGCCCTCCTGCTTATGGGATCATTCCAGACAGGACTTTCACAGCGTTTTGCGTATGTTGATTCCGAATATATACTGACCAATATCCCTGAATATAACGCTGCCCAGGAACAACTGGATAAGCTGGCAGAAGAGTGGCAAAAGGAAATCGAAGCCCGGTACGAAGAGGTAGAGGCTCTGTACCGAAAATTCCAACAGGACAGGGTGCTGATGAGTGAAGAGATGCAAAGGAAGAGGGAAGAAGAGATAGTCTCCAGGGAGGCTGCGGCAGCAGAGCTGCAGAGGAAGTACTTCGGCCCAACAGGAGAGCTTTTCCAGAGCCAGGAAGAACTGATCAGACCTATTCAGGATCGGGTTTATAATGCGGTGGTAGAAATGGCCAACGAAAATAATTATGCAGTTATCTTCGATACGGCCGATTCACCCGCCATGCTATATACCAATCCGCGAAACGATATGAGTGATGAAATTTTAAGAAAGCTGGGGTACAGAAATTAATTATCCCCTAACAAATGGGAACATCCTTGAAAAAGTACTTAAACACAGAAAAACCTATACCATAACAATTAATCAAATTATTTCGAAAATGAAAAATGCATTAAAATTACTATTTATTTCTGCTCTTCTTGTTGCAGGACCTGTTTTAATGGCCCAGGATTATAAGTTCGGCCATATAAACTCCTCCCAACTGCTTCGCATCATGCCCGAAAGGGAGCAGGCCCAGAAAAAGCTGCAGGAAGAAATACAGAGCCTGAGCGAAACGCTTGATGAATTACAGGTTGAATACAATAAAAAGCTGCAGGCCTATGTAGAGGCACAGGAAAATTTGTCAAATACCGTAAGGCAGCTGCGTGAGAGCGAACTGAGGGAGCTGCAGAACAGGATGCAGCAATTTCAGGCTACCGCGCAGGAAGACATACAGCAGAGAGAGATTGAGCTTATGCAGCCAATATTTGAGAAAATAGAAAATACCATAGCCGAAGTAGCCAGGGAAAGAGGATATATTTACGTTTTTGACCTTGACGGCAATTCCGTTTTATATTTTAGCGATGACAGCGAAGATGTGTTTCCGTTTGTAAGAGAAAAAATGGGCATCTGAAATTAATCCTGACGAGCAGCATTTGAAAAACATAAACCACCTGCACTAAAACTGCATGGTGGTTTTTTCATAACCCGGTCTTTTTCAAAATCCTATTATCTTTGACTATTATGAACAGCAGCCCGATTGGAATATTTGACTCGGGGGTCGGGGGACTGACGGTGGCCTCTGCGGTTAAGCGGCTTCTACCGGAAGAGTCGGTGGTTTATTTTGGCGACACGGCCCATCTGCCTTACGGTGATAAATCGCCGGAAGCCATTCTTCATTACAGCAAAAAAATAACTGACTTTCTGCTTAATAATGATTGCAAAATAATCCTTGCCGCCTGCAATACTGTGTCGGCAACCGTTTGGGAAGAGCTTAGCGGCTACACCGAAGGCAAATCAATCCCTGTCAATGTTATCGATCCTGTGGTCAGCCGGATCACAGAACTTTACCCCGGATCCCGGTATGGGATTATAGGCACCAAGAATACTGTAGGATCAAATGCCTATCCGGAAAAAATAAAAAAAATTGATCCTGCCGCAGAGGTTTTCTCAATGGCAACTCCCCTTCTGGTACCCATGATTGAGGAGGGTTTTGTAAATGACGACATCAGCGATGCCATTATCAAAACTTACCTTTCAAGAGAGCATCTCCGGGGGATACAAACCCTGGTGCTTGGATGTACCCATTATCCCATAATCAGGGAGCAGATAGCCGCATTCTATGGCCATGAGGTAAAAGTAATTGATTCGGCGTTGATAGTTGCCGGCCATATCAGGAGCATCCTGGAATCAGGGGGACAGGCCGGCAAGGGGCGGCCAGCCATTGACCGGTTTTTTGTTTCTGACCATACCGAATACTTCAGCAAGATTGCCGGAATATTTTTCAAAGAAAAAATAACAATAGAAAAAGTCGATCTCTGGAAATGACAGGGTATCTGCACCCGGCGTAGCACCAATAGTCCCGCACCCAGTCGGGTTCTGAGTCATTCGGCGGTGATCATTACATTCAGCGGTAAGCGGTCCCTCAGGTCATTTCCGGTACCATCCGCTGTAGCGGACATAATTGCGGGCCGTTCTTTCGATCATTTCGCCCGATTGCTCTCCGGCACTTTTGATATACTTTGCAGGAACACCGGCGTATATGCTTCCCGGCTTTATCACTGTACCCTCGAGCACAACAGCTCCGGCGGCAATAACAGATCCGGTTCCCACAACTACATCATCCATCAGTATTGCTCCCATCCCAACCAGCACATTGTCTTCAATATCGGCACCGTGAATTATGGCATTATGCCCGATTGAGACGTTATTGCCGATATTGACTGTGGTTTTTTCGTAGGTGCAGTGTACCATGGCATTATCCTGAATATTTACCCGGTTGCCTGTACGGATGGAATTGACATCTCCCCTGATAACCACATTGAACCATATACTGCATTGGTCTCCCATTATTACATCGCCGGCAACCGTGCAATTGTCGGCCAGAAAACATCCTTCACCGAATACGGGCGTGAATCCTCTTACTGATTTTATTAAAGCCATATTAAAAAATAAATTTTGGTTTACAAAGTTCTGCTTTTTTTTAATAAGTAATGCAAAATAAATGTTTAAACATATTAACGGCAATGCTATAAAACACATTCATCCAACCAAAAAAGAGACTTATCTCATAATTGTTTCTCTAAGAAAATAGTATTTTTGTAATAAACATTTACATATTTATATTTCACTATTTAAAGATTCTTTTTTAAACTCCGTATTTATATTACATCCTGTTACCCGGACAATATCCAGGCTTTAATTAATGTTATTAACATAATTGCAGTTTATGAGTACAAAGGAAATAATTAAAGAAAAAGAGTCGATTGTTATTAAATTTGTCGGTGATTCAGGTGACGGGATGCAACTTGCCGGCACCCTTTTTTCAGACACGGCAGCAGTTCAGGGTAATGACCTGTTCACATTTCCCGATTATCCGGCCGAAATAAGGGCCCCTCACAATACCCTGGCAGGGGTGTCAGGATTTCAGGTACAGATAGGCAAAGAAAAAATATTCTTTTCGGGAGATATGTGCGACATACTTGTTGCCATGAACCCTGCTTCCCTGAAAACCAATCTTAAATGGGTTAAAAAAGGGGGCACCATAATTGTGGATGTCGACACTTTTGATGAAAAGGCGCTTGAGAAATCCGGTTACCGGGCAAACCCTCTTGAAGATGGAAGCCTGGATAATTACAGGGTTATTTCCTCTCCGATAAGCTCAATGACCAGGGACAGCCTTTCCCGGTTCAGGATCAACAGCAGAACTGCCGGCCGCAGCCGGAATATGTTTGCGCTGGGTATTGTGACATACCTGCTGAGCCAGGATCAGGAAACCACTTTTAAATTTATTGACAGAAAATTCAAAAACAATACCGAGGTTCAGGAAATAAACAAGACGGCGCTTTCCGCAGGATATAACTTTGCTGAAACGATCGAGGCTGTGGCGCCCACCTACAGGGTTCCCGGTGCTACCCTGAAAAAAGGAAGATACCGCAATATTTCAGGAAATGTTGCTACTGCCTGGGGACTGCTCGCAGCATCCGAACGTTCGGGGCGTCCGCTTTTTCTGGGATCCTATCCTATCACTCCCGCAACGGAGATCCTGATGGAAATGACAAACAATAAGGCCCTGGGAGCAAAGGTCTTTCAGGCAGAGGATGAAATAGCAGGGATCTGCTCGGCCATCGGAGCCAGCTTTGCGGGGTCGTTGGCCACAACAACCACCTCTGGTCCTGGACTTTCGTTAAAGTCGGAAGCAATAGGACTTGCCGTTATGACCGAACTACCGCTTGTAATTGTAAATGTACAGAGGGCAGGGCCGTCAACAGGCATGCCCACAAAATCGGAACAGTCGGATTTACTGCAGGCCCTTTACGGCCGCAACGGTGAATGCCCGGCAATTGTAATGTCGGCCTCCACACCGGCAAACTGTTTTTACTATGCCTATGAAGCCGCAAAATTGAGCCTGGAGCATATGACACCTGTCATCCTCCTCACCGACGGGTATCTGGGCAACGGTTCGGAACTGTTCCGTATACCATCGGTCGAAGACCTTCCGCCAATCAATCCCCCGATGGCCGCTCCGAATGACGAATCCTACAGGCCCTATAAGCGGGATAAGGAAACACTATCAAGGCAATGGGCCATACCGGGCATTGAAGGACTGAGGCACAGAATCGGGGGACTGGAGAAGACAGACATTTATGGTGCCGTAACGACCGATCCTCAGAACCACGAGCTTATGGTAAAAATAAGAGAGGAAAAGGTAATGAAGGTGGCAGAGAAAATACCCCTGCAGAAAATTCACGGAGACACAACCGGCGATCTGCTTGTAGTAAGCTGGGGAGGCACCGAAGGATCAATCAAAACCGCAATACGGGAAATGCAGAGAGAAGGGAAAAAAATCGGGCATGCCCATTTTAATCATCTTATGCCACTGCCAGCGAACACGGAAGCCATTCTTGGCAGCTACAAAAGAGTTGTTGTGTGCGAGCTGAACAACGGGCAGTTTGTTAAATATCTCAGATCTGAATTTCCCGGAATCAGGTACCTGCAATATAATAAAATTCAGGGTCTGCCATTTTTTACCGGAGAATTAATTGAAAAATTCAATCAACTAATTGAAGATATAAGCCATGATAACTAACCGGATAGTGCACTCTGACATCAACCTGAGCAAAGAAGACTTTGTAAGTGACCAGATGGTAAAATGGTGCCCCGGCTGTGGGGCACATGCCGTTTTGAAGGCGGTCGAGAACGTATTTCCCGAAATAGGTTACAAAAAAGAAAACTTTGTATTTGTATCCGGAATAGGTTGCTCGTCCCGTTTCCCCTATTACGTCAACACCTACGGATTTCATGGTATTCACGGGCGTGCCATGGCAATTGCAACAGGTGTGAAACTTTCAAATCCAGGCCTGAGTGTCTGGATAGCAACAGGTGACGGCGATTCGATGGCCATAGGGGGAAATCATTTTATCCATATTATCAGACGGAACCTCGATGTGAACATCCTTCTGTTCAACAATCAGATTTACGGCCTGACCAAAGGCCAGTACTCTCCTACCACTCCGATAGGAAGTATTACAAAGACATCTCCTAACGGAACCATAGAACACCCTTTCGTTACTGCGGGTCTGGTAATGGGGGCGCAGGGAACATTTTTTGCACGGGTTCTGGATAATGATATCAAAATGATGACCGCAGTAATGCATGAGGCGGCAAAGCATGACGGTACCTCGGTAATTGAAATACTGCAGAATTGCATCATTTTTGCCGATAAAACCCACCGGCAGGTTACCGACAAAGAAGTAAGAGATGATTATCAGCTTCATCTGAAGCACGGTGAGCCAATGCTTTACGGTAAAAACAATGAAAAGGGGATTCAGATTAAAGGCACAAAATTACAGGGAGTGGTTGTGGGCCTAAACGGAGTTACAATTGATGATATCCTTATTCACGATCAGTATGAAAAAAATCCCGGGGTCCATCGTATGCTTGGCAAAATGGGACCACCCGACCTGCCCGTTGCCCTGGGAGTAATAAGATCGGCAGAGTTTGAGACGTATGACGACATGGTTGAAGTGCAGATAGATTCAGTAAAAGAAAGATCAAAAATCAAATGTGTTGATGACCTGCTTAACAGCGGTGAAACCTTTGATGTTGATTAAGCTGAACAGTCGTTCCGCTTATCTTGTATCCCTGTGCTTACTTTTACTTTTGCCAGGTTGCCGTGCTGGACGAACCGGCAATACAACATTTTCAGAATCGGCACCACGGTAAGGGAAGTCGATTTCATAAAAAAATAAAAATATTTACCTTCATGCCCCGGGAAAGACGGGAATTCAAGTCCTTCGCGGCGCTCTGTAATAGCCGGCACTATTTAAGGTTAAACATTGCATTGTTTATGTTTGTTTATTATCAGGATGCCCCACAATGGATATGGATTTGGAATATATTTTGGTATATAAAAATTACAGCTATATTAAACTCTGCATTTTACCGTTCTTATTATTAAATCAACGACCCAGGATATGAAGAAAATATTCAGTTGGATTGCAGATACCGGGAAAACAAATTTCTTCGGTATACTCCTGGCAGTCATCTTCTTTATCCCCATCGGGGATCTTATGGCCCAGAGCCAGGGTTTCGGTCGAACAAAGCCCGGATATAAGACTTTTGACTTTCAGGTTTTTGCCACCCCAAATTTTGAAATATATCATTATTTTGAAGATGACTCTGTTCTGCAGCGGATTGCCCATATGAGTGAAAAATGGTACTACCGCCATGCAAGGGCGCTTAATGACACCATAAGAAAACAAAACCCCCTTTTAATCTACGCTAATCATCCTGATTTTCAGCAGACCACCGCAGTAAGCAGCATGATAGGCATAGGAACGGGAGGTGTTACCGAATCGCTTAAAAACAGGGTAGTAATGCCCGTGCTGGAAACAAATGCCCAGACCGACCATGTTCTTGGTCACGAACTTGTGCATGCATTCCAGTTTAACCAGCTTTTAAGGGGAGATACATTAAACATGTATTCAATCAGAAACCTGCCCCTCTGGTTTGTTGAAGGAATGGCTGAATATTTGTCTATCGGCAGCGTGGATCCCCAAACGGCGATGTGGATGAGGGATGCCATCAAACATAATGATTTCCCCACATTGAAAGATATGACCACCACCCACAGATATTTTCCATACCGCTGGGGTCATTCTTTCTGGGCTTTTGTTGCCAGAACATGGGGCGACACAATTATCTCTCCTCTTTTCCGGGAAACCGCCAAATTCGGCTATGAAAGGGCGATAGAGAACGTTTTGGAAGTAAGGGCCAGCACCCTTTCCGACCTCTGGCAGAGCTCATTCCGAATGCATTACGGCGATCTTCTTGCAAATACCGATACCCTGATCAGGGGCAATAAGATACTGTTTGAAGAAACTGCCGGAAGGATGAATGTGTCGCCTTCAATAAGCCCGAACGGTGAATATGTGGCATTCTTTTCGGAAAAGAATGTCTTCACCCTTGATCTTTTCATAGCAAACACGGAAAAAGGTGAAACAATCAGGAGCCTGACAAGTTCCAACCGCAACACCGATATTGACGGCTATAATTTTCTTGAGTCAATGGGCACATGGTCGCCTGACAGCCGCTACTTTGCCTATGTTGCAGTTACAAAGGGAGAGAGCCGCATTCTGGTTGCCGACATGAGGCGTCCTCGGCGGACAAGGGAAATCAGTGTGCCGGGAGTGCCGTTTCTCAATAATCCCTCATGGTCGCCCGACGGTGAATATATGGTAATGACCGGTCTTGTTGACGGAAAAAACGACCTTTACCTCTACAGTATGGATTCCAAAGAGGTTGTTCAACTTACCAGCGACATGCGTTCTTATGTCCATCCCTCATGGTCGCCCGACGGCCGGTATATTGTTTTCTCTACCGACAAACCCCAGCCGGGAGATGAATCCGGGAATCCCGGCTATAAGCTGAATCTGGGACTGATTGACACTGAGAACAACAACGAGATTACCGTTTTGCCCTTATTTCGGGGAGCAGATAACGTCAACCCCGAGTTTTCGGCCGATGGAAAATCAATTTATTTTTTGTCCGACAGCGACGGCTTCAGGAACCTTTACCGGTACGAGAAAGAAACCGCGGAGGTATTCCGTGCCACGAACTACCCGGTTGGTATAAGCGGCATCACATCACTTTCGCCTGCAATAAGCATTGCAAGGGAGACCGGGATGATCGCCTATTCATATTACAATAACGGCAGGTATTCAGTCTATTCTGCCATGCCCGATGATTTCACTGAGGAACGGGTTGACCCGGGAAAAATCGATATGCTTGCAGCCCAGTTACCTCCTTTCCAGCGGGTTGCCGTAAATATTGTCGACAGGAATCTTGCCGACAATGATAAATTTATCAGATACCCGGACGAAGAATTCACCGAGGTAAGATACAGACCCCAGTTCCAGCTTGATTACATTGGAAACACCGGCGTGGGAATGGCGGTAAGTTCATATTACGGTACAGGTATGGCAGGGGGTGTCGAAATGCTGTTCAGCGACATCCTCGGTGATAACACACTTTACGGCGCACTTGCCGTGAATGGTGAAATATATGATTTCGGCGGGATGGGCACTTACCTTAATCAGAAACGCAGAATTAAATGGGGCGCCTCTCTGTCTCACATTCCCTACCGTTCCGCTTTTCTCCAGCTTGAGCGCGAAGGCGATTTCATTAACTACGCCCTTATTAATATAAGGACATTTGAAGACCAGGCATCTCTTTTCGCCTATTATCCCTTCTCAATGTCCAGGCGCCTTGAGGCGGGAGGATCGGTAGCCCGGTATTATTACCGGATAGATCAGTTCAACAATTATTATAATGAATTCGGTATGCCGGTAGGCCAATCGATCGACAGGAACCTGGATTCGCCCGACGGTTTTAATCTTGCCAGCTCCCGCCTGGCATATGTGGGTGACAATTCCTATTTCGGAATGGCTTCTCCCATGAGGGGACAAAGATACCGCCTGCAGGGAAGCAAATATTTCGGCCGACTGGAGTTTTACCAGGTGCTTGCCGATTACAGGCGATACCATTTCCAGAATCCCCTGAGCTTTGCATACAGGTTTTACCACAGCGGACGGTACGGTCCCACTGCACAGAACAACCTGTTCTACCCTATGTTCCTCGGTTATCCCGGATTCATAAGAGGGTATGGTTCAAACCAGTTTTACCAGATGCAATCGCTTCAGAACCCCGATTTCTCAATTAATCAGCTTATCGGAACCAGAATTGCCATGGTAAATCTGGAGGTAAGGCTTCCCTTTACCGGTCCCGAGCAGCTGGCGGTAATTTCTTCGGGATTCCTGTTCTCCGAACTTGCATTGTTCCTGGATGCCGGAGTGGCCTGGACCTCAGACACCAGGCCTACCCTGGACAGAAGCGACACATCTGAAAATGCAAGATTCCCGGTATTCAGCACAGGGCTTTCAATGAGGGTGAATTTATTCGGCGCAATGATAATCGAACCCTACTATGCTTTCCCCTTCCACCGGGACGGCATAGAGGGAGGCTTACAGGGAGGCATACTGGGAATCAATTTCATACCCGGATGGTAACGTAACTGCCGGCACACAGAAAAGGTGCCGGCATACACAATACTGCTAAACTGACGACTCACAGAATACTGCAGGCTGACGGCTGTCTGAATAACCGGCTGACAGTAGTTTTATAAATTACCTGCACGTTTGCATGCAGTACACGGGACCAGCAAGCTTGAATGCGGGGACCCGAAAATTTGCATTCGTAATCCGGCATCGGCAAGCTTCCATAATGGCGAGCATTGGCTAAACCTGACCGGCAAATCAGGCTGCATGGAAAAACTACCGGAGGATCTCCATAACTGGTTTCCCCGTAGTAAACTGTGGAAAGGGAATTCCCAGGATCATTGAAATGGTGGGGGTAATATCGGCCGGACTAACCTGGCGGCTGAATGTGCCGCGTTCAATGTTCGATCCGTAAAAGATGAGCGGAACATGCTGGTCATATGAAGTAAGGGTAAGCCTGTCGCCCTCAAAGCTCCTTTCATACCATCCCTGCCGTAAATAAAGCATTATGTCGCCCGAGCGTTTGGGATGAAAACCGGCCTGTATCTTTGCCCCGATGCCGTCAGAAAAATGGTTCCTCCGGAAAACATCGGCGGTCATGCTTCCGGCTACACCGGAGAACTGGTCGAGAAACCTCGAAGAAGCATTCTGCACCTCGGAAAGGGTCAGGTCCATTCTTTCAATCTGGGAATGGTTAAGGTAAACCATGCCGGCATTATAAGAGCTGACCCAGTCGGCCGGACTGAAGGTTATGTTCAGGTAGCTGCGCAGCAGCGACATGGCCTGGGTGGGACTGAAGGATCCGCCGGGTATCCTGGCCGAAATGTTATATGAAGAGGGATAGGCCACCGCCTGATCGGATGTAAGAAAAACCAGCACCCCCGATTTACCGTATGTGGCATTCAAATATTCAAGAAGGTGGGCAAGATCCTGATCCAGCCTTAGATACGCATCCTGCAGTTCCTTTGAAAAAGTCCCGTATTGATCGTCAATACTGGAGGTGGCCGAGAATCCTATTAACAGCATGTCGGTATGGCCCATTTTCCCAAGCTGTTCATTTATTATCAGCGACATTGCAAAATCCTTGGTGAAGGTATTCCCAAAAGGTGTAGACTTCATGAGGGAATAATTATCAGAGCGGCGGTGCATCCTTCTCAGGTTGTAGCTAAAAAACTCATCCTCCTGACCGGTGTTTTTGCTAAAGTAGGAAAAACGCCCTGCAACAGGCTCCCACGTCCTGTCCAGATAAACATCAGCAAGTGCCCGGGAATTAAATTCCCTTACCCAGGCCGGAAGAGAGTCAATATAATAACTGCTGCTCATCCATTCACCGTGAATATGGTCAAACCACCAGGCGGAATTAGCTGAAAATCCGCCCGACAAAACTGCGGCAACATCATTCAGGGATACCGAGAACACCCTTGACCTGAAATCACTGGCCATCCTCAGCTCGTCTCCCAGTGTTGGCGAAAGCAGCGCCGCAGGTGACCTTTTGCCGTTTAGAAACGAGCCTCCTACTGCAACAACATTATCATCAAAAACACTTGAGTGGTAATCATCACCAAGTCTGTTATACCATTGATCTGATATAATCCCGTGAGAAGAGGGATTTGATCCCGTAAAAATAGTTGCATAACCTGCGGCCGACTGGTTTACAAGGTAATCGTATCTTGCATTTTCAAAGGAACTTCCTTCCGCAATAAGCCTTTTGAAACCATTGTCGCCTAAATTGTCCCACATCCTGGTCAGATAGTCATAACGCATCTTTTCCACAACAATTCCAACCACAAGATCGGGCCGGTTGCCGGAGCGGCCATCATATCCCTCAGCCCCGGCTGTAACAGAGACTGTAAGGAAGCAAATTACCATCAATAAACGGGAAACGGTATATGTGAGTATTTCAAATATCATATTGAAAAACAGATTTAACAGGTTTACATTAAAAAAACTACAAACAAAACACGGATCATTCGAAAACCAAAATCCTGCTGCCGGCAGTCATCCGGCTGCTTCTGATTCTGACAATATAAATGCCTGGCCCGATGCCTCCTGCATCAAAAGAAAGAGCGACCGGACCAGGTTCTGCCAAACCGTGGTAAAGAACCCTGACCTTCCGGCCGGTGTAATCATACAGGCCGATACTTACAGTTGTGGAGGCAGGCAGGTTTACCTTTGTGATTATAGCATGATCGGCGGGCGAAAAAAAAGCATTGAAAACGTCTTCATCCCCGTCTTCCTGAAATGGAGAAAAAGTATACTCCTGGTCCAGGCTGACATCATGCCTGCTTATTTCACGGTTCCACGTGCTGACAGATAAAGTGTCGCTAAGATACCCGGGTGATGAGAAGATAATGTCGTACACTCCCTGTTCTATAAGCCTGAAATACCAGCCGGTAGAAGGATCGCTATATATATGGGAATGCTCTGAATCATGAGATAAAATTTCAACTCTGGCCTTCACCGGATCTCCGGTAACAGCATCGTAAACCTCTCCCCTGAGTCCGTACAGGGCCTGCTCCATGTAATTCAGCAGCGACCGCCGGTTATACTCCCAGTAATCGGAAAGAGTGCCGGCCGGTGGATGTTTTGTTTCGCTTATTTCCATGGTTATCTCCCTCCCCCCGGTAAACCAGGTTACATAATCCTGACGTCCGCCGGTAATCGGGTACCAGTCGTAACCATTGGTAACCCCACCCAGGAAGGTCATGTAGTTGGGTGGACTGTATCGCTGGGCGGTATCGGCATATTCACGGCATATATATTCAAACCACCCGTCATCGGCATGTCTTTCCCGGCGGTAATCCCATGGATAATTCATAACCTCGGTTCCCCCGTGAAGATTGGCCGAAAGTATAAACTGCACCGAATCCATCAGTTTTATCATAGCCGCAGTTTCGGCTTCTGCTTCGTTCCACAGGTACTCGCTAATGCCGGGTTCCGGAAAATTCCTGTTCAGGTCGATGTTATTGGCATTATTCCTTTTGGGTGAAATTATCTCGTTCCCGTCACCGCCAAAATAGCTTCCGTCAGGATTGGCAAGGGGATTGATCCATATTTCCAGATTATCCATCAGCATTTCCACCTGGGGATCCCGGGGGTAGTTTACCAGAAGATATTCGACAAGCCTGAGCATCAGAATAAATCCGACCGTTTCATCGCCGTGCATGGTGGAAGAATACATGAAGGCAGGCTTTGGGTCGGAAGCGGTTTTGTCGCCGGTTATTTTTAAAAAGAGGATTCTTCTTCCCTCAGTTGTGGGGCCGGCATCGATATATTCGCAAATATGAGAATATCCGGAAGCCCATGCCTGCATCATCCCGGTATATTCCTCATAGGAGGGGTAATAATTCCATTCCCCCTTCAAAGAAGGTAGTTCCCTGTGCCATTCTCCCGGGGGACTGTATACGGTAAATTCCAGGGATTCTTCAAGGAAAGCATCAAACTCTTTGCGGTTGGCATAAGCAAAGGCGATACCGTCTCTATAGCTGTCGACCGAAACAATACGGCTAAGGCGGCTAACCTCTTTGGAAGAAGCCTCAAAGCTGAAATAAACCTCTCCCCTCTCCTGCAAATACTTATAGGCTGCAGCAGTATCATTTGGAAATTTTTCCTGTGCTTCTAACTGTAATACTGCGAGCAGGAAAAAAACTGCCAAAAAGTACCGGTTATAGAGATATTCCGGAATATTCAAAACATGTAACGGCAAAAGCATCTTGTTTACCATGGAATATTCGCCCTGTATTGGTTGAAACTTCACATATTTACAGCCTGCGATCCGTATTGCCGGACCGTTGGATTTTAAACGTTGAACCTTATATTCAAAATGTCCCCGTCTTCAACTATATAATTCCTTCCTTCGATCGAAAGCTTCCCCTTATCCCTGCAGGCAGATTCGGAACCCAGGCTGATAAAATCATCATATTTAATTACTTCGGCCCTGATAAACCCCCTTTCAAGATCACTGTGAATGACTCCGGCCGACTGGGGAGCGTTCATCCCCCTGGTTATCGTCCATGCCCGGATCTCCTTGGGCCC
>PWPZ01000080.1 GCA_003556985.1 Bacteroidota bacterium | reverse complement strand
ATCGCAGGATTTTAAAAACAACCGCAGGGAATTTATACAAATCCTTGATAATTACCGGGACCTGTTGAACAAGGCACAACAGGGCGGCAGTGAAAAAGCAATAGCCAGACACCGGGAAAGAGGCAAGCTGCTTGCACGTGAGCGCATCGACCTGCTGGTGGATCCCAATACCCCCTTTATTGAATTTTCACCCCTGGCCGCCCGGGGAATGTACAATGATGAATTTCCCTCGGCAGGAATAGTGACCGGCCTCGGTGTGGTTTCCGGGCGGGAAACCATTGTCATAGCAAATGATGCTACCGTAAAGGGAGGAACATATGTTAAGGAAACTATTAAAAAACATCTCAGGGCCCAGCAGATAGCAATGGAGAACCACCTTCCCTGTGTTTACATGGTGGATTCAGGTGGGATATTCCTTCCCGAGCAGGCAAACGTCTTTCCCGACCGCAACGATTTTGGCCGTTTCTTTTACAATCAGGCAAGAATGTCGGCCATGGGCATTCCGCAGACGGCTATCGTTATGGGATCCTGTACAGCAGGCGGTGCATACGTACCGGCCATGTGCGAAGAGACAATAATTGTAAAGGATCAGGGAACCATATTCATTGGAGGACCGCCGCTGGTAGAGGCGGCTACCGGTGAAGCAGTAACAGCCGAGGAGCTTGGGGGAGCCGGGGTTCATACTGCCATATCAGGAGTAGCCGATCATCTTGCCGAAAACGATAAACATGCAATACAGATCTGCCGCCATATTTTTGAGACCCTTGATGAAGGCCCAAAACAAAAGCTTTCAACGGTCACTCCCCGGGAACCATACTATGATCCCGGCGAACTTTACGGTCTGGTCCCCGTGGATCTCAGAAAACCGGTCGATTCGAAAGAGATAATTGCCAGGATAGTCGACGAAAGCCGCTTCCATGAATTCAAGGCAAATTACGGCACTACCCTTGTAACGGGTTTCGCCCATATTAACGGATTTCCCGTGGGAATACTTGCCAGCAACGGAGTTATCTTTTCCGAATCATCCCTTAAGGGAGCCCATTTCATAGAATTGTGCTGCAAACGTAAGATACCTATTGTCTTTTTCCAGAACATAACCGGTTTTATAGTGGGCAAAAAATATGAACATGGCGGTATCGCCCGTGACGGGGCAAAGCTTATAAACGCTGTGGCCAATGCGAGGGTACCTAAATTCACAGTTGTATTTGGCGGTTCATTCGGAGCGGGTAATTATGCAATGGCCGGCAGGGCATATGATCCAAGACTCCTTTTTATGTGGCCCAATGCACAGATATCAGTAATGGGAAGTAAACAGGCGGCAGAAGTGTTGTTTTCGGTAAAGAAACAGCAGCTTGCCTCCGCCGGGAAGAAACCAGGCGCCGGAGAGGAAGAAGAGATAAAAAATTCCATATATTCAACATATGAAAAGGAAGGAGCCGCTTTGTACAGCACATCCAGGGTATGGGATGACGGGATAATTGATCCGGCTGACACCCGGCTGATCCTGACGGCAGGCATTGCAATGTCGCTGAACAGGCCCTGGCCCGAAACCGATTTCGGTATCTTCAGAATGTAAACAGCTGTAAAAACAAATCTTGCCGTAATAACCTGATTAAATCATATGCCATGGATAACAAAACCATAGAAATAACCAGGCAAAATGCCGTTGCAACCATCTGGCTCAACAGGCCCGAAATACATAATGCTCTTAACATCACCATGATAACAGAGCTTACCGGGGCATTTACAGAGCTTGGATCTGATAATTCAGTGAGAGTGATTGTATTAAGGGGCCGCGGCAAGTCATTTTGTGCAGGTGCCGACCTTAAATGGATGAAAGAGGCTGCCAAAAGCTCCCGGGAAGAGAATTACAATGAAGCCCTCCGGCTGTCAGAATGCTTTCACAAAATTTATTCGTGCCCGAAACCGGTGATCACCTTGATTCACGGTGCAGCGACCGGAGGGGGATGCGGACTGGTGGCGGCTTCAGATATAGCCATCAGTGCAGATGATGCAATTTTTTCCCTTAGCGAGGTTAGATTAGGACTGGTGCCTTCTGTAATATCTCCCTACATAATAAAACGAATAGGAGAATTTCCCGCCAGGGAGCTTATGCTTACTGCAAGAAGGATATTCGGTCGGGAGGCTGCCGAGCGGGGACTGGTGAACAGGAGCTGCCAGGTCAGGGAGCTCGACCAGGTAATGGAGAATGTGACTGAAGAACTTCTGCAGGGTGGACCCGAAGCAATGGTTATATGCAAGCAGCTTATATTTGAAACATGTAACAGGATATCAACCGACGATTCAGTCAGGTACAACGCCGAAATCTTTGCACAGATCCGCACCTCTCAAGAGGGCCGGGAAGGGATGACCGCATTTCTGGAAAAAAGAAAGCCAAAGTGGTTAGGCGGGGGGTGACAGGGATTGATAACATGGGCCGGAATAAAAAATATTTCCTGATACTAATGGATAACTTTAAATGGAAACCGGCTAATATAATAAGGGCGTTCAGCAATAATTATTTATAAATAATACCTGCAAAATGCATTTATTTCCCAAAATACTTGTTGCCAACCGGGGTGAAATTGCGGTGAGAATTATCAGGACCGCAAAGAAAATGGGAATTTCTACGGTTGCAATCCATTCCGGTGAAGAGAGGGATGCCCTTCATGTAGGGATGGCTGACGAGGCCCGGGAACTGAGGGGCAGCTCGTTGCAGGAAACATATCTTGATCCGCATCAGATCACAGCTATTGCAAAAGAATCAAAAGCTGCCGCCATTCATCCCGGATATGGGTTTTTAAGCGAAAATGAAGCTTTTGCAGCCTCTTGCGAAAATGCAGGGATAATATTCATTGGTCCGCGCAGCCAAACCATTGCCCTTATGGGGAACAAGATAAAAGCAAGGGAAGCAGCATTAAAAGCAGGTCTTCCTGTAACAGAAGGCTTTACGGGCAATGCTGTCGAACTTGCAGGAAAGGCGGCAGGCATGAAATTCCCCGTCCTGGTAAAGGCGGCCGCAGGTGGAGGAGGCAAAGGCATGAGGCTGGTCCTCTCCCCTGCGCAACTTCCCGATGCCATTGAGGCAACCTCCCGTGAAGCGCTGGCCTGGTTCGGCGACAGCTCGGTTTATATAGAACAGTACATCGAAAATCCCCGCCACATTGAAATACAGCTTCTGGCAGATAATCATGGCAATGTCATCCACCTTTATGAAAGAGAGTGCTCACTGCAGCGGCGCTACCAGAAAATAATCGAGGAAGCCCCCTCCCCTGCTGCCAGCCGCAAAACAATCGAAGCCATGGGAGACGCCGCCGTTAGTCTGGCAAAATCAATCGGCTACAGAAACGCCGGTACCATTGAGTTTCTTGTCGACCCCGCCGGAAATTTTTACTTCCTGGAAATGAATACCCGCATACAGGTCGAACACCCGGTTACGGAAGCGGTGACCGGACTGGATATTGTGGAGGAACAGATTTTTATTGCAGCAAACCGCAAGCTCAGGCATTCCGGCAGACAAATAAAAATTAACGGTCATGCGATCGAATGCCGTATTTACGCCGAAGAACCCGCAGAGGGCTTCATCCCTTCACCAGGAACAATGACCTTATACCATGAACCGGAGGGAGAAGGAATACGGGTGGATTCCGGATACAGCGGGATGGCAGTGGTAAGTGCAAATTACGACCCGATGATAGGCAAGCTAATTGCAGCAGGCAGGAACCGGGAGGATGCAAGACAAAAGCTTATTTCGGCCCTGGAAAATTTTGGTGTACATGGAATAAAGACAAACATTGGTTTCCTGTTAAGCCTGCTCCGGAACGAAGATTTTATTGCAGGTGCTTTTTCAACCGGATATTGTGAAAAAAATATCCGGAAAATCCTGGAAGATGAGAATAACCTGAAAAGGGCCGGCATCTGGCAGATCCCGGCAACAGGAGCCCTGCTTGCCAGCCTGCACCGAAAAGCCGGAAAGAACTCCCTGTGGGAAAAACTTGGTTACTGGAGAATGAGTAACGGGCTGAAATTTTGCTTTGAAGGTGAGATGATGAATGCAGAGATCGGTCATATGACTGACACCACTTTCCGGCTGACTATTAACAATAAGGAATTCATCGGGAAATACCTCCTGCTGAAAAACAGGATACGAATATGGCAGGAAGACAGCTCCCACGAGGTTTTTGTATCGGAAACCGGGGAGGGACAGTATCTTGTTGCATACCGGGGATTTGATTTTTCCTTCCGGCGAAATGACTTTTTAAAAACGAAGGACTTCTTCGTTCCCCGGGAAACAAACACATCACCGGCAGAGGATGCTGTATATTCACCCATGCCGGGCAGGGTGATAAAAGTGAACAAAATAACCGGCGATAATGTCTTAAAGGGGGAAGTTATGGTAGTGGTGGAATCGATGAAAATGGAAAATTCCATACAGGCACCGGCCGATGGCATCGTTAAAAGCATGGAAGTGAGGGTGGGCGAACTGGTAAACAGCACCACCCCTTTATTTCTATTGCAAAACTCTAAATCAACCCGGAAAATCATTGAGTAAAAACAAACTGTTTTTTCATACCTTTTGCAAATTAGAATATTATGAATTTCGATCTTGACAAGGAACACAATCTGATCAGGGAAAAAGTAAGACTTTTTGCCGAACAAGAGATTAAGCCTGCCGCTCCCCTTTTGGATGAAAATGAGACTTTTTCGGTTGACCTGACAAAAAAAATGGGCAAACTCGGACTTTTCGGAATGGATATACCTGAAAAATATGGTGGTTTGGGTACAGACACCCTTTCCTACATTATTGCTGTCGAGGAGCTGGCGCGGGTTGACGGTTCGCATGCAGCCACCCTGGCGGCCCATAATTCACTGGGCATAGGCCCCGTCTACAATTACGGGACTGAAGAACAGAAAAAGAAATATCTTCCCTCCCTTTGTACCGGAGAAGCTATATGGGCTTTCGGACTTACCGAGCCGGATGCGGGCTCTGATGCACTGGGTTGTAAAACAAAAGCCGAATTGAATGACGGGAAATGGATTATTGACGGATCGAAAATATTCATTACCAACGGCGCCTCCGATATTTCCGCCGGTGTTACGGTTCTGGCCGTCACGGGTGAGAATGAAGGAAAAAAGGAATTCACAGCCCTGCTGGTTGAAAAAGGCACCAAAGGCTATTCCGCAAAGGAACTCAAGGGAAAAATGATGTGGCGTGCTTCGGATACATCGTCGCTCCGTTTTGACAACTGTATTGTACCCGAAGAAAATACTCTTGGAGTAAAAGGCCAGGGGTCATCCATCATGCTCCGAACTCTTGACAACGGGCGCCTGTCAATTGCTGCTATGGGACTGGGTTGTGCCCGGGGTGCCTATGAAATGGCCCTCAGTTATTCCCGGAAAAGAAAACAATTCGGAAAAGCTATAGCCGGTTTCCAGGCAATTGCCTTTAAGCTTGCAGATATGGCCCTTAAGATCGAGCTGGCCGGTAACCTCCTGTACAAAGCATGCTGGCTAAAGGATAACAACAGGGAATTTGCCAAAGAATCGGCCATGTCTAAACTCTATTGTTCCGAAATTGCCAGGGAAGTGACAGATGAAGCTGTTCAGATACACGGGGGATACGGACTGATGAAATCGAACGACATTGAGCGCTTCTACCGCGACCAGCGAATGCTGCAAATTGGAGAAGGAACTTCCGAGATACAGCGGCTAATAATATCAAGGCATATCTTAAACAAAATGTAACCACAATCCTTAAAACCGATCACTTTTTTCGGGCATTGTGACAAAAATTAACGAAGTTTGCAGTTAAGGTCATCCGTTTGGTCCTTTATACGGTCAGATAAAAGCCGGTTTTGAAAAAGTCAGTGTCAATCCGGCCAATATTAACTCCCATAATCAATAACGCAATTATCATGCAAGCATCCCTTCTAATACTGGTAATCAATCCCCGGCATGATTTCACCAAAATAGGTATCTACGAAAACACAAAACTACTGTATCTGAAGCGAATAATGCATCCTGCCGAAGAACTGAACAAATATGAAAAACTAAGTGATCAGGTGCCTTTCCGGACAAAATGCGTTATTGACGAACTGATACAGAATGATATGAGTCTGGACCGGTTTGCAGCCATTGTAGGCCGGGGGGGACTTGTAAAGCCGCTTGGTTCGGGTGTTTACGAGGTTAATGATAAAATGCTTAACGATCTATACAACAGTCACTACAGCGAAGATGTGGTAAACCTTGGCGGGATGCTGGCCCATGAAATTCAAAAGAAAATGCCTGATGCCAAAGCGGTAATTGCCGATCCGGTGGTGGTAGACGAACTTGAGGATATAGCCAGGGTATCGGGTCATCCCCTGTTTGAAAGAAAATCGATTTTTCATGCTCTCATGCAGAAATGGACCGCCAGGAAATTTGCCAAATCACAAATCAAACCCTACGAAGAGCTCAGGCTGATCGTTGTTCATCTTGGCAGCGGCATTACTGTTGGTGCCCATCTGAACGGAAGGGTAATTGATGTAAACCAGGGCCATGACGGGGAAGGGCCCGTTGCCCCGTTGCGAAGTGGCACTCTTCCCGCGGGCGATCTTGTCAGACTGTGCTTCAGCGGAAAACACACCAGGGAAGAGGTGTTGAAAATGCTAACCGGAGCCGGAGGATTGTATGCATGGTTTGGTACAATGAGTACCATAGAAATAGAACAGATGGCAACGAGCGGGAATAAGCAGGCAAAGCTTGTTTACGGTGCCATGGCATACCAGGTCGCAAAATACGTTGGATCTATGTTTGCGGTACTGGAAGGACAGGTTGATGCAATACTGATATCCGGAGGCATTGCCAACAGCAAATACTTCACCGACATGGTAATGAAAAGGATAAGGAATATTGCTCCCGTCCATGTTTTTCCGGGTTCGGATGAGATAGAGGCCCTTGGCATGAACGGGCTCATGGCGCTGAAAGGAGAAATTGATATAAAAGAGTATTAATATCTTTCAAGCCACCGGTAACGCCTTTCACTGTCTCCAAACCGGTAATTTATCATAATCTCGTGAGATCCGTGGTTCTGATGGCTCATGCTGCTGAGGGAATGGTCATAGGCATAGCCCATATGAAAGCTCTCATAACGGAACCCTAACATAAATACCACCGCCCCTGCCGACCGGTAGGATAATCCGCCCCAGTACTGGTCGCTGTAATAGAATTTTGATCCGATATCAAGCTGATGTGAAGAATTTAAGTTTGTTTTGGCAAGCATCACAGGTTCAATACCTGCCCCGTTTTCGAGATAGAATATGTACCCCCCCATCAGATAGAACAGGCGTTCCATTTTGAAATCCCGCAGACCGTCATGTCCGAACTTCAATACATATTCCAGCATCTGAACCGATGACAATCCAAGAAAATATGAAGGGCCCCAGAGATGAACGCCGGCATTAATGTCCGGCACATACAATCCCTTGTTTAACTTACCCATAAGCGGATCATAATCCTCTTCAAATTCAATCCTTCTTTCATCCATTTTCATCTGGAAGCCGGTGAGTGAAAAACCGAACGACAACTGGTGCTCCTGCATCCGGATATGATAGGCATAGCTAAGTTGCAAACCTGTACGGTCAATCACACCACTCCGGTCATTATAAATAAACCCGCCCAGACCAACGTTTCCCGAGCGCAGCAGGTTCCTGATTTTTCTTTTGTCCGGCAAACCTGGCCTGGCGGGACGCGACTTGATGAGCCTGGTATCGGCACTAAGGGCAACTGTACGGGGAGAATGGGGTAATCCCCTCCACTGTTCCCTGGCGGTGAGATTCAGGGTAGTCAGTCCATCATAACCTGCTACCGCCGGATTAAGGAGGAACCGGTTCATCATATACTGGCTGTACATGGGCACCTGCTGGGAATTAAGGTTCCAAGACACAATAAACAATATGAATATTACGGCTGGTGTCCGCATGATAACCGGGTTAAGCAATACTGAACAGTGCGGCGAAATTAACCGATCCGGTCGGTTTTCCAAAGGCTTAGCTAATGCGATTGCCATATATATAACGCCGGCAAGATAATATATTATACTTGATTTACAATGACAAAGTTACATCGGCCATACAGCAGAACAGATGCCCGGGAGGCATCTGTTTGAAAGTATAATACCATAAAAAGCCATGGGATCAGTATCTGTTCAGCCAGCGATATCTTCTTGCTGTATCACCGAATTTTACGCTGATCATAAATTCGTGGGATCCGAAACTGTGTTTCCT
>PWPZ01000079.1 GCA_003556985.1 Bacteroidota bacterium | reverse complement strand
ATCGACTTCAATGGTGCCGTTCTGAAGCTTGACAAGGCGATGAACAATGCTTAGTCCGAGGCCCGTTCCGTCATATTTTGCGGAGGTATTGGACTGTGAAAATTCATTGAACAGGAGGGGGAGCTGCTGCGGGCTGATACCGATACCGGTGTCTTTTACGTGAATGATAAGATTTGCCTTACGGCTCCGGGGCATTGGGGTGAATTCTGCAATGATCGTAACTTCTCCCTTGTTAGTGAATTTTATTGCATTACCGATAAGATTAAAGATAACCTGCCTGAGACGGAAGGGATCGCCCGATAAAGTGTTTGGTTTTTCAAGCCGGCTTTCAAATTTAAGCTCAATTTGTTTTTGTTGGGCCAGCGGCTGCATTGCCGTCACCACATTTTCTAATTCCTTGTCAGGATCAAACAACTTCTTCTCAAAACTAACGTGATCTGATGTTATTTTTGTATAATCAAGCACCTCATTCACCACTTTCAGCAGATGCCTGGCCGACAGGAATATAGCCTCAATATTTGCTTTCTGCTCGGGATGAATACGGGCATGCTCAGTGTATCCGTAGATGGACTGCAGAGGTGTCCGGATCTCATGACTCATATTTGATAAAAAGCGCTGCTTGGCTTCCGCCTCACGCCTGGCCTCTGCATGGGCTTTTTCCAGTTGCCTGCGATACTTTGTGCTTTTGAAAATGTCTATGATAATAAGCATTACCAGGAAAACTGAAATGGTAATAAAAACAACTGCGAGATAATTCAGATTACTGATTGTATCCTGTGATATTTCAAAAACAGACCGGGTTTCTGTGTTCAACCGGGCAAATTCTTCCTGCTCAACACTGGCAATGATGTTCATTATTTCATTCATCAGGCTGCTTGTTGTATTGATAAGTTCCAACTCCTGGTTCTGGATCAGTGTTAGCTGGTGAAGATGACTGGCATGCAGGCTGTCGAGAGAATTTTCAAAATCGGGGATCAGTGTGTCATTGGGAGCAAGAATTTCTATGGTATCAATGATAACCACCAGATCCTTGTCAACCCGGGTTTCAGTACTTGCCACTCCCATTACATCAGGGATCCGGCTGCCCCCGAAAATACGCTGCCATAATCCGGATGGCTCCTTTGTGATCGTATCGGTCGTTACTGTTGTTGTGGTGATAGTCTCATAGTGCTTTACGACTTTAAGGGGCTGGTCCCTGTTTTCCCTTTTCATATTGCTTGAAAAGTTACCGACCAGTTCCCTGATATCGGGATTGAAGTTGTACCCATACAGTAATTTCATGTATTCGGAAAAAAGATGCTGGCGATAAACCAGCCTCTTTTCGATTTCATGGATCGCGTCCAGCTGGGCCGTGTCGCCTGAAAACATTGTTTTCAGAGTGTCAATAGAGGCGTAAATTGAGTTTGCCTGTTCAATAAATGCGGCAGAGGGACTTCTCCTCCCACTGGCAGCTTCGGCCTGCTGCGAATGATTTAGCTGGGATATGTTTCTGAAAAGCCTGTTTACCCCCTGAAGTCGCTCATTCGGACTGGCAAGCCTTTCAAAATTGGAGGTAATTTCAGAAAAGGCATGCTCAACGGCAACATGGACAATATACATGGTGATTATTCCGGCAAGTACAGCCAGTAAAACCTTCCCCGTCAGCCTGGTATAATATCGTTTTTTCACGGTTTACTGTTTTGATTGCGGAGTTAAATAAGAACATCACTTAATTGAAAAAGTTTAATGCTTTAAGTAATTTAACTTTCTGTTGTACGGGTAATTAGAATCCAATCCTCTGATTTAATCAATTCAGATGTACTGACCGGGCTACCTTAGAAACTTTTTTCAGACATAAAGACCCGGCTAAGGGCATTTATAACATATCTCATTGAAATCCTTCTCATTTTTCCGGAAGTTCATGATGTTGTTCATGGTGGTTTCTGCAATATTATGCATGGCTTCCCTGGTAAAAAATCCCTGGTGGGATGTTATGATAACGTTGTTAAAGGATAAAAGCCTGGCCAGAATATCATCCGTTAGTACCCTGTTGGAAAGGTCTTCAAAGAAAAACTCGGCCTCCTCTTCATAGACATCCAATCCTGCGCTCCCTATTTTTCCACTCTTCAATCCGTCGATCAGATCGGCGGTTTTAATCAGTTTTCCCCGGCCGGTGTTTATTATCATGACCCCATCCTTCATTTGTTCAATATTGGACTTATTGATCATATATTCCGTATCCCTGGTCAGTGGACAGTTAAGGGAGATAATTTCTGACTTTGTGAACAGCTCATCGAGTTGAACATACCTGCAACCTGTTTCTGCTGCAAATTCATTATCGGGATAGGGATCATGGGTAAGAACTTTCATGCCGAAGCCCGTCAGGATTTTCACCAGTACCTTTCCTATTTTACCTGTTCCGATAACCCCTGTATATTTATTATGCATATCAAAGCCCATTAAACCGCTCAGTGAAAAATTTGAATCCCTGGTTCTCCAGTATGCCCTGTGGATCTTACGGTTAAGTGAAAGCATAAGTGCAACGGTATGTTCTGCTATCGCATTGGGCGAGTAAGCAGGTACTCTTGCCACGGCTATTTTGCCGTAAGCGGCTTTAAGATCGATATTGTTATAGCCTGCGCTGCGGAGAGCTATCAGCTTTACTCCATATTCATGTAATCTTTCTATTATTTCATCCGAAATTATATCGTTTACAAAGGCACAGACCACATCTGCACCTTCAGACAGAATAGCATTTTCGGCAGTGATATTAAATTTGAAATATTTAATATCAAATTCATATTTACTGTTAACTGCATTGAATATTTCCTTATCGTAAGGTTTGGCGTCAAAAAAAGCAATAGTTGTTTTCATGAATATGTGGGAATTTAAATTTTGGAAACACTTTTTCCGATCTGTTTAAATATTACCAAAATATAACAGATCGGAACTGATTCTGTTTATACTTTGTTTTCGAGGCTCCAATTGATCATCATATTGTGACTTCACCGGAAGGATTGGTGGTGGAGAAAAATTTCCTATATAAAGTTAACAATTTAACTCTGTGTTACCTAATTTTATATTATCGCATAAAATCACCACCTGAAAGGTGAAAAGTTCACAGTGAAAAGATATTTACCAATTATAAAAATAATATCCTATGGCCACAAAAAAACTGATCTCCACCGACCCTTCCACCGGGAAAATTATTGAGGAATACCAGAAGCACAGTCCCGCCGAAGTTGAACGTATTCTCCTGGATGCCAGCAGTTCTCAGAAGACCTGGCAGGAAAGCGGTTTTGAAAACCGAAGCGAACTCATGATGAAGGTGGCTGAAAATCTGCGTGCCGGTGTTGAAAATTATTCGCGGATTATCACCAAAGAAATGGGAAAGCCTGTAAAACAGGCAAAAGCCGAAATTGAAAAATGCGCCGTTGTGTGTGAATACTATGCTAAAAATGCCGAAGGCTTTCTGACAAATGAGTACATTGATACGGAAGCGGAGGATAGTTATGTTGCTTACCAGCCGCTGGGAGTTATCCTTGCCATTATGCCCTGGAATTTTCCCTTCTGGCAGGTTTTTCGTTTTGCAGCTCCCTCACTGATGGCCGGGAACGGCGCTCTTCTCAAGCATGCTTCCAACGTTACCGGCTGCTCTCTTGCCATTGAAGATTTATTCCGAAAATCGGGCTTCCCCGCTAATCTTTTCAGGTCACTGAAACTTGGCGGCAGTGAAGTGGCATCGGTTATTGAAAACCGGGTGATAAAAGCGGTAACACTTACCGGAAGCGTTCAGGCAGGTAAGTCCGTGGCGGCGAAGGCAGGAGAAGAACTTAAGAAAACCGTGATGGAGCTGGGCGGCAGCGATCCCTATATAATCCTTGAAGATGCCGACCTTGACTATGCCGTCAGGATTTGTGCTGCCAGCCGGCTTATAAACGGCGGACAAAGCTGCATTGCTGCAAAACGGTTTATTGTTGTGAAGCCGGTACTGGAGAGTTTCGAAAAGAAATTCGTTGCTGAAATGAAAGATAAAAAAATGGGTGATCCAATGGATGAGCAGAACGATCTTGGTCCTCAGGCTTCCGAAACGTTAAGGGACGATTTGCACCGGCAGGTTCTGGCAAGTATTGGTAAGGGAGCTGAATGCCTTCTGGGCGCGGAGATTCCCGCCGGGGAAGGGGCCTGGTATCCTCCAACCGTCCTTGGTCGTGTCAGGCCCGGGATGCCTGCATATGAAGAGGAAATATTCGGACCCGTGGCCGCAATCATAGAAGCCGATGACGAAGAGGATGCTGTCAGGATAGCCAATGATTCCAGGTTCGGACTGGGTGCGGCCGTTTTCAGCAAAGATATCGACAGGGCAAGGAATATTGCAGAGAACCGGATTGATGCAGGAAGCTGTTTTGTAAATGACCTGGTCAGGTCCGATCCCCGTCTGCCTTTCGGCGGAATTGGCGACAGCGGCTACGGCAGGGAATTGTCATATTTCGGCATAAGGGAGTTCACTAATATCAAGACGGTTTACATAAAATAGAGTACCGGATAAACATCAACCGCCCACCGGAAGTCACCCGCCTGTATATTATTCCGGGGAATCAAAACAGGCTGATCATTTAGAACAGTTAACCTGTAAACATCAATTTTTTTCTTAATTGGCACTTTGACGGAGTGGGAGGAAGATGTCCGGTTTCAGGGGATTAAGAATGGTATATTAATGGTCCCCGTATTTGAATTATCATCTGAAACGTAAATGAACAACCGGTATGCGCCTTTTTGAACTGGCGATTGGAAAATAACCTCGTGTGGGGCTGCCGATATTATTAGTCCGTCGATTGATCCGGGTCTTTCCTCAAAATCACCACCATCACTCAATTCTGTCGGTTCGGGAAGTATTTCTGCCCTGGCATTCAGGGCATTAATATTTTTATTACCTGAATTTTCAACCTCAATAAATGCCGAATATAAAACATCCTCTTTAAGTTTGACATTATCAAAACGTCCTCCCTTATCCTTTATTTCTGCATCTAATAACCTGGGAGCCATCTGTTCCGGCCATTTACCTGTCCATAAATATTCCATGACATTAACAGCCTCTGTTTTTTCGCCCTCCTCTGTAAAAAGTCCATACCAGGTTGGAGTTCGTTCCTGCTTCTGGCCCCAGAGAAATACATAAGACCCAAGGCAATTTGTCTTATCTGAGAGAATAGCCTTCTCATAACGAAGCCTGATCATATCTGCTTTTTCAGCTGAAGATTGTTCAATGGGTGAGCCCCATTCAGTTGCGGGCATTTCCCAGTGCCCTGTGGCACCCCATTCTGTCACCAGATACGGACCGTCATATCCTGCCTCTTCTAGCCTTTGTTCAAGGTTTATAATATCCGCGTACATTTGTACTGAAAGAAAGTCAAGGTAGGGGCAATTATCCTTAATGTATTTTACATCATCAGGCGCAAAACCGGCAAGCATGGTTGTAACCACGCTATTCCCATCAACTTCCCTGATCATCCTGGCTATATCATTTACAGCATCCCATACACGCATGTTGGTATAACGGTGATTGAGTTCATTGCCTATTCCCCATCCCAGCAGTGCAGGATGATCTTTTAGCTCCATAACATCCTTTTTTATATTTTTGAGCTGCCGGGCTACCGCAGCCTCGTCGTCATAATCAAAACCATGCCGCTCACCGGCAATATCCAGTCCCATCATAACCATAAGGCCGTTTTCCCAGGCCTGATCAAGGACTTCCCTTCCGGAATTTATCCCATTATTTACGCGCCAGGTACGAATAGAATTTCCGCCATATAACGCAACCAGGTCACATGGACCGAATTCACACCCTGCTCCTTTAACCCAAAACTCTTCTCCATTGACAAATAAACGGTACCTGCCATCGGTCTTTTTTAATTCAACACGCGACGGGCCATATTTCATGGGATCCTCATGTGCATTTCCCGGGATATAGAATGATATCATCAGTAACGATATTATCGCATAGCGGGTAATCCGTATAGACTTCATAATGGTTAATATTTTAAATCGGTTCAATTTTTTCAATCCTTCACCTTAATCAGAGACATACTTTTCCCATATTGCAAGAGCAGATGCAAATGCACTTAAGGCCGGTTAGTGATTATTTGTAATATTCTAAATATGCAGGATAAACACTAATATCCGTCATTTTGGACAAAAACTCCTGCGGAAAGGTCTATCTCTGTCTGGGGAATGGGCAAAAATCCCCTGGGAGCCGGATTGAAAGTAACAGTAAATATTTCCTGGTCTCCTTCATAATTGGGTCCCATCACAGAATGTGTCAGCTCCTGACCAGCATATGTAAGTCCACGACGGATAACATCATAATACCTTATTCCCTCCAGAGATAGTTCAAGCCGCCTTTCCCTGAAAATATTTTCGTCCGTTGCAGGAACACTGGTTAACCCGACCCTTTCTCTTACCCGGTCAAGATATTGCTGCGCATTTGGACTTCCGAGTTCCGCTGCCATTAGTAGCACATCGGAAAAGCGGATCACACGGTGATTGGATGTTCTGTTCAGTTCAAACTGGCCGTCTGATCCCTGATGCTCCGCATCGGAGCTGTACTTTTTGGAAAAATAACCGGTATGCTGATAGCCTTTGACTAAATTACCGTCAAGTTCCTCTTCAGTGAGAATAGTGTACTCAAATCTTGGATCATCGGCTAAATCCTCTGCAAGCTTGTGGCTTACCGGAGCAAAGCTCCATCCCCTGTTCCAGTTTTGTGATCCGGTCACCCTTGGGCCCTGCATCTGGGCCGACAGGTTCCCGTGGCCACCTCTTACGTATCCCCAATCCCACCAGGGAGGGGTATCGCCATAGGATATCTCAAAAACCGATTCTATGCCGAATTCTCCTGCCAGCCGGAAATTGAGCTCGTAGTCGGGGAAAAGATCGTGACCACTGTTTTCAATCAGATCTTCAAGGTAGTCTATAACTACCGTCTGATTAATAATATTACCACCAGCATCCAGGTCATCTCCGTATACACCGTTGTAAAACAGGTAAACTCTTGCAAGCAATGCCTGTGCTGCCCATCTGGTGATTCTGCCAGCTTCGGCTGAAGGGACACTTTCGGGTAGATCAGTAATCGCCTCTGCAAGATCCAAAGCAATCTGATCGTACACCTCCCCGGGTGTATTTTGTTCCTGCTGGTATCCTGAGGGTCCTTTAATAGTTGAAGTAAGCAGCGGAATGTTTTCAAAAAAGCGAACCTGTTCAAAGTAAAAGTAAGCTCTAAGAAATTTAGCCTCAGCTATGGTTCGTGCTTTGAAGCCGTCCGGCGCATCTATATCATCAATAACTTCCAGAAACTGATTTGCCCTGTAAATGCCAATATAATTCTTTATCCATGTGGAATGGACAATGCTGTTGGTTGTTGGAATATTGAAAGTGTTCATCTCCTGCTGCTGCAGGCCGTCATTTGCATCGGAACCCCCTGCATAGGCATCGTCGGAAAGTATATCGGAGACTGTAATAAAGGGAGCCCATGCAACACCGGGAGTTGACTGATAGGTCAACACATCGTAAACTGCCACCAGCGCCTGCATGGCATGATCTTCTGTCTGATAGAAATTCGTAGAAACTTCCTGATCAAGAGGCTTAAGATCCAGAAAATCATCACAACCTGTTAAAAGCAATATAATTAATAATGCTTTTGCTATATTAAATAAATGTTTTTTCATGGTCTGCTTGTTTAAATTAAAATGTCATGATTATCCCCAGACGCCAGGTTCTTGCCTGAGGATAAATTCCCCTGTCAATACCTATATTAAACGGACTCATAGCACCAATTTCAGGATCAGCACCTGTGTAATTGGTTATTGTCAAAAGGTTTTCGGCAGAAGCATAAATTCTCAGATTCGATGCATTAATGCGATTTTGAAACATGTCGTTAAATGTATAACCTACCTGAATATTTTTTAACTTTATAAAAGAACCATCCTCAATATACAGATCAGACACCCGGTAGTTGTTATTTGCATCTGTCCAGGTATATCTGGGAGTGCTGGAAGAAGTTCCCTCGCCGGTCCAGCGATCCAAAATGGCGGTTGACCGGTTTGTAAACCGGAGATCCTGCCGTTGCGCACCATTAAAAATATCGTTGCCATAGCTTCCGACGAAATACATTGAGATGTCAAACTGCCTGTACTCAACTGAACCGTTCATTCCAAATGTCACCGGGGGAGTCGGGTTTCCGATCATGGTCCTGTCATTCTCATTAATAACACCATCATTATTAACATCGACAAAGCGAACATCCCCGGGCCTGGCCCTCGGTTGCAGTGGCCTTCCGGTCGGACCGATGTGCTGATAAACCTCATCCATAT
>PWPZ01000028.1 GCA_003556985.1 Bacteroidota bacterium | reverse complement strand
TCTCATAAATACAGGGAGAAAGATAAAAAAGGAATGATTGCCGGCGGACCGATGTATTATATGAAAAAACGCCTTAACCTGAAGCTCCCCAACAAAAAAGTTATCAATACGGGTAAGTGGCTTGGCGGTTTTTTTGCTGCTGCCACCATTCTATCTTCGATTGGAACAGGTAATCTTCCCCAGATAAACAGTATTTCCAACTCGATGTTTGCCACTTTCGGTGTGCCTCATATCCTTACCGGGGCTATACTGGCAATATTACTGGCATTTGTGATACTCGGGGGGATAAAGCGTATTGCAAAGGTTACATCACGCCTGGTTCCGGGAATGGCTTTGATTTATCTTGTTGGCGCACTGGCAGTCCTGATCTATAATTATGATAATATAATACCCTCCTTCGTTTCTATTTTTTCAAATGTTTTTACAGGTACAGCCGCTACGGGTGGATTTCTCGGCGCTTCTTTCATTTTTGCATTCAAGCTTGGTGTAAATCGCGGTCTCTTCTCTAACGAAGCAGGCCAGGGGTCGGCTCCTATAGCTCATGCAGCTGCCAGGGCCCACGAACCGGTCTCCGAAGGAATGGTGGCAATACTTGAGCCCTTTATTGACACTATATGTATTTGCACACTTACGGGTTTGGTACTTCTTTCTTCAGGAATATGGAGGGATAAGGTGGATAATGTGTTCCAGGTTACCGATATGGTAATACTGGAGGGTGAATATGATGATGGCAGGGAGGAAGACCTGGAAAATCTGTTCCTCTACCTGGACAGTGAAGTTGACCCTCCTTTCTATACCGGCAATATTGAGGTTGCCGGGGGAAGAATTGATACGGAAGGAATTACCATAATTCATGCCCGTTCAATTGCCGAGAATGTGAAAGTTATGCTTGGGAATCAACCTTTTTCCGGCGTTTTAACCATTGACAACGGCAGACTAAGCGGAACGGCTGTGCCTGTCACTATTTCCGGCCATTCACTTATCCACAGTGCTCCACTGACCGCACAAGCCTTTACCCGGAGCCATTTCGGAATATACGGGCAATACATTGTATCTATCGGACTTTTGCTGTTTGCATTTTCAACGGCCATATCGTGGTCGTATTATGGAGACAGGGCGGTAACTTTCCTGGTCGGATCGTTTTATGTGCCTTTCTACAGGATTATATATGTTGTAATGTTTTTCTTCGCTGCTTTTACCGATACTACCATAATCTGGACCCTTTCCTATATCACTATAGCCTTTATGACCATTCCCAATCTGATAGGTTTATTGCTACTTCACCGGGAAATCAAATCAACCATCAATGAATACTGGGCTCTTTTTAAAACGGAGTTTCCAGGGCAAAAAAGCATGAAGTAATTAGCATCCTGAAGTATGACGGCAATATTAATTATACCGATCAATTTGAATGGCTAAAAAAAAGTGCAAAAAAAAGAAAAAAGATAAGGATGAAAATTCTTCGCCGAAACATGAAATGAAGTACATTTGTTCCAGGTGCGAAATTGAATCCCGGCGCTCCAAACACTTATGCAAGCCGGTTAAAATTTAAATAACCCTGTTTTATCCTGGTATGAAGGCAATGATTTTTACGGCCGGAGTTGAAGGACAGCTTCAACCCAGATTTTCCCATAATCCCCAGGCTCTTGTCAGGATAAATAATGAGCCGTTGCTTGGCATGCTCATCAGGCGCCTGGCAGATTCAGGATTCAGGGAAATAATAATTAATGTTCATCATTTTGCCGGTCAGATCATTGAGTATTTAAAGGGTAATAACTATTTCGGCATCAGGATTGAGGTGTCGGATGAAACAGATCTCCGGCTTAATACCGGCGGGGGATTAAAACAGGTAGAATGGTTTTTTGACGACAACCGTCCTTTCATTGTTTATAACCTTGAAATTCTTAGTGACATGGATCTGAGGAAATTATATGAAGACCATATCAGATCCGGAGCCCTGGCCACAATTGTTGTAAGAAAGAGGAACAGTACCCGGTTTATGCTATTTGACGATAAAATGCAACTTAGCGGGTGGGAAAACATTGTAACAGGGGAAACCCGGAAGGTCAGGTGCCGCAGTCAGGAACTTGAACGATATGCCTTCAGCAGAATTCAGGTAATCAGTCCCCGGATTTTCAATCATATAAGTGAACAGGGTCCTTTCCACCTGGCAGAACTTTATCTCAAACTTGCTGCAGAGAATGTTATCAGGGGATACCCCGAAGATGATTCAATATGGATGGATCTTGGTAAAAACGAGGGAATGATTGAGGCCGAGAAGCTTTTTATTAAAAACTGAATGGTCTGAGCCGTTTTACAGATGCTTGAAAAGAGCTTTGTGCAGTGGGTGATTCAGGGAATGAAGTTCAATAAGCATTTCAAACAATTTTACGGTTGCCTGGGCATCACCCCTGGCCCGGTGACGATTACTTAAAGTGATATTAAGTTCTGAACAAAGTTTTCCCAGGCTGTAAGAACGAAGCCCGGGAATCAATTTCCTGGCCAGTTTTACCGTACAAAGTTTTTCTCTACTGTAAGTGTAACCCAGCTGGCGGAATTCTTCACAAACGAAGCCGTAATCAAATCCTGCATTATGGGCTACGAAAAAAGTGTTTTCGGTAAGCTCTACAATTTTTTTTGCTATCTCATAAAATTTTGGGGCATTTGCAACCATTTCATTTGTTATTCCGGTTATGCCCGTAATAAAAGGTGGAATGCTTTTTTCAGGATTGATCAGGGTGCTGAACTCTTCTATAGCCCTGGTTCCATCATGTATGAAAACAGCTATTTCGGTAATTTTCTCTGTTTTAGGACTTCCCCCTGTTGTTTCAATATCTATTATGCTGTACATTAACTATGTTAATTAATTTTCAGGGTAACATCATCAAGGCGGTTTAAGGGCTTATACTGGCTTAAATGATTTTTTTATTGACATCATCCCAGCCAACAACCCGTTTTTCAACATATGCACGATGAGCCATAACACAGTCCATCCCCTCTTCATATGCGACATCAATATTTATGCTTGGTTTCTTTCCGTCCCTTATGCACTTGAGCCATTCGCGGAGGTGAAGGTGGGTAACATCAACCCGGCGGCCGTTTATGGTCGTGCTGGTGAGTCCGCGTGATGCATAATATCTTTCGGTGGCCGATGTTACGGCATCTATTTTTCCGGCGCCGGGATTGTATGTTATCATCGGAGAACCAGGATCTATTAGTCCCGCCCGTATTTTATCCCTGTACCTGGGTGAATTCCTGTCGGCGCTGATCATGATGTTGTTTCCTATTTCCATCGATGCATCGTTGCCCATTATAACCCTGCTGCGATTAAGGCTGGAAGCAAGGTTGCCGCTGTACATCAATGTCAAATCCCGTTCGGGATATTCAAATACAATATGAAGCAGATCAGCCATATCGCGGCCATCTTTCCAGAAATAGGTGCCCCCGGAGGAGGTAACCGATTTTGGAATGCCCAGCTTCAGGAGCTGGTTCATGGCATCATATTCATGCGTAAACAGCTGTCCTATCAGCCCGGTAGCATAGTCAAAGTGAAGTGTCCAGTTATAATACCTTTCAATACTGAAAGGAGTGTGAGGAGCACTGCCCAGCCATTGCTTCCAGTCTATAGATGTCTCACTGCCCGGTCTGGGATTTCCCTGGCTGTCAAGATGCCTTACCCAGGCCCCATGGGATGTATTCCTGTTTGTGAAAGTTTGAAGAAGAGTGATTTTGCCAAGCAGGCCTTTATTAAGTATCTCTCTTGCCTGCTGATATATTACATTCTGCGTTATCTGGTGTCCTAACTGGTAAACTATACCGCTCGCTTTAACCGCCGAATAAAGTGCATTTATCTCTTTTTCGGTATTGGCTACACTTTTCTCACAATAAATATGTTTTCCTGCTTTTGCCGCATCAACAGTCATCTGACCATGATGATGATCGGGAGTGGCTATTATAACGGCATCAATATCCTTATCGTCAAGCATATCCTGATAATGACTGTAAGCTTTGACCGGTAGTTTCGGGGCGGTTCTCCCGCCGGGGCGGATTTTATTTTGAGCAACGACGAGTCCGTTTTCCCGGCGCATGTCAAACACATCACAAATCCCGGTAACAGCAACATTCAGGTATTCCTGCTCAAGCCATTCTTTAAGGGTGCCCTGTTCATTCCTGTGTTTAATCTGGTCGGGATGCATAAAGCCCAGCGAGTTTGCAAGCTGGTCGCCCCTCGCACCATAACCGATTATTCCTATACGGATAAGGTCACCATCATGTTTTTGGGTGCCGTAATCTGATACAGGGAATTCAATTTCATCCAGTCCGAGCTCCCTGATTACAGACTCCCTGTTTTGCAGATCATAGTTTCTTTTTTTGAGCACCTGGTGACCAAAAAGACCTAACACGGGCAAGCTTGCCAGTGCCTTAACCGCTTTTCTGCGTGAAATGTTGCTTTTTTTCCCGCTTCCTTGTTCTCCGGAAGGATTTTGGCCGGCGGGATGATTTTTTTCAGGTCCTTTTTTCTGCTTCTGATCCATCGCTTGTGTTTTTAATTATCTTAATTAAACCATTTTCTGAGCAGGAGGTTTAACATTAAGAATTGTTACTGATCTTTCTTTTCTTTAGAAGGTAGCAGTGCATCGAGCCCGAATATTTTGCTTGTAGGGAATAGGGCCAGTAATATCAACGCAGCAGCTTCGATCAAATTATTATCAACTATCAGATTGTGTCCCCTGGAGGGTATTGTATATTCCATTCCGATAAGAGGAGGACTGTTCAGGTAATATATGAAAAGCAGAAGTGCCCCTGCAATTGCGGCAACTTTGAAAAAAAGACCAGTGATAATTCCCAGTCCGATTGCCATCAATCCCCAGGTATTCAAAAAATCAACTATTTCCAGGATGCCGGGATTGGAAATAATCCATTCTGCAAAGCCCGATATTAACCATTGTGATTCCTGCAAAAAAGCACTTGAAGACCACTGGGGGTTCAACACCTTGGCTGTTCCCTCGTATAGTATATGCCAGCCGGTTAAAAACCGCAAAACCATCAATGAAGTTAACTGGATTCCAGTATAATTGTGTTTCTGGTATTGGTTAAATTCAGACATAATTTATCTCTTGTACAATTAATGATGAATCTTTCAGGCAGTTACCTTAATTTTCTTCATTCCGAGGTTTGCCCATGCAATGATAAATCCGGCAGTCATAAACATTATCAGACTGTATATTGCCGGCGATATGGCCATTACATCATTGTAAAGAAGGGTGCTTGCAATTGTTATACCCAGAGTTCCGTTTTGAATGCCCGATTCAACCGAAATAGTAATACCCTGGGCAGTTCTTAGCTTTAGAAGGCGGGCAGAAAGGAAGCCCACTGAAAGCATTACAACATTGAGCGACAGTGCAACAGGCCCCACGCTGGCAAATGAGCTGACAAAAATATCCCTGTTGTTCATGATAGCCGCCAGGATTATCAGGAAAAGAAGTATGCCGGAAATTATTTTAACGGGTTTATTCATCTTGCCGGCAAATTTTTCAGCCCTGGCCCTGATTGTCATTCCTGCAGATACCGGTATCAGGGTTATCAGAGTAAGTTTGATTATCGTATCAAAAACCGGCAGGGGAATGAATTCGCCCTGTTGCATGAAAAATGCCAGAGAAAGGTTTACAATAAGAGGGATGGTTATAACAGCTATAAGGCTGGAAATGGCGGTAAGAGTGATTGATAATGCCGTATCTCCCCCTGCAATATGACTGATAAGATTTGATGTCGGTCCACCGGGACAGGCTGCCAGTATCATAATTCCCACTGCCAGTTCGGGCCTGCTGAGTCCGAAAACCCACAGAAGAAAAAAGCCTGTCAGGGGTAGTATCAGCAGCTGGTTTAGAATACCGATGGATGCTGCCTTCGGATAAAGCACCACTCTTTTAAAATCATTTGGTACAAGAGACAAACCCATACCCAGCATAATTACCGCCAGTGATAGTGGCAGCATTATGTCGGTCAGATAGTTGGTTTCCATTATGACAAGGTTAGTTAGATTTATCCCAGGCCGTCAACGACCCTGACAGTAGTTAAAAAACATGCAATATAAGAAGATCGGCAAAACTATTGAAGCACTTCAATAAATATTTTAAATGGGCCTGATATCAATTACCGGCAATTTTTACTTACCGCCGGATATGAAAATACCTGATTTACTCTGAGTAGATTAAAGGATTGATGAGCCTTTGATTAAAAAATGATATTAAAAAAGGCAGTCCGCCGGACTGCCTTTTTTAAAGGAAATATAATCATATAATAATCATGTACCTATAACTCTTCAATATTTATTTCCATATCTGTGGTTTCCTTGCTTTCAACCACGACATCTTCTACAATGCCCAGAACTTCGCTGAATTCGCCATCTACCAGGGATACAACAACCAGGTCATACGACCCGGGGGCAAGGTATGCAAGATAAAACACGCCCTCTTCATCAACCATGTCGCTGCTTACCGCGTTGGGAAACCTGACTTCCTCCTCGTCGGCAGGATTATCAGCCTCTGATTCTTCATAGGCTTCTGAATTATATGCATAGATCACTATTTCAGATTCTTCGGGTATATTTGTCACTTCACCTGCGATCTGACCGGCCTGGTCGTTAACCAGAAGACGGATAGTTGGTTTTAGAATATATTTCCCGGAAGCTCCTGCCTTAACAACCGATTTTCTCACATCGAAGTCGGCCGTTACCTCTACAGTGCCGTTCATTGGTACAGTAAATGCACCAACTGCTTTATAACCTGTTTGTGCCCCACTGGGAACAAACAGGTTCTGAACAGAGCCGTCTTCAAATTCCAGGTAGCTTCCCGGGCTTGAAGGTGGTCCACCACCCCGCACGGGAGCATCAAGGAAGAACCTTATCTGGGTATAGGTGCCGGCTTCAAGATCAAAGCTTCCCAGCAGTTCCGATTCACCTCTCTGAAGATCCAGAAGATTAAATGTTTGGGGTCCTTCATAATCGGTAAAAACTTCCCAGCCGTTTTCACTTGTATGGTAATGAATTCCGGTAACGGTAATAAAAACACCCGTAATGCCATCACTATCAATTGGCGAATCGGTTATGTAAAGTTTTAAACTTCCTTTTTCACCGTTGTCTTTCTCACAAGCGGTAAACAGAAAAAAGGGAATGACAATAAATGCAAGCAAAAATACTTTTCTATTCATGGGTTTATGTTTTAAGGTTTAAAATCGTTTCTATATCCAAAACGATATTTAATGGGCGGGGGTTGGAAAGTGACCGGAATTATTATAAAAAAAATATTCCTGACACTGGTTATGTAAAAATTCTGGTAAGTGCTGGTAAATAGAGGAAGGTAGCCGGCAGAGCTTTTCAATTAAGGTTATACCTTAATGAAATTATCAGATTCAGGGAAGCATTGCGGGTATTGTTAAGATAATCCGGTATTATCTCGTTTCCTGCGAAAATATTGTTAAGGCCTATTTTTGTCTGGAATCCGGTTCCCAGCAAGAGGTTGTTGCCAAGTGGATGGAAATATTCGTACCCGGCAATAATTCCGTAATCTGTAGCATGATATTCATCATTCAGGGAAACCGATTGTCCGTTCAGTACCTGACGGGCATTTTTCAAAAAACCGGTGTATGCGCCAAAAAGCAGTGCATGGTTGTTATGGTCTATAAAGAACCACCTTCCGGAGAGAGCAATCCGTGCATAGCTGAATTGCATCATGTTATTTATATAATGCCCGTTCAGATATTCATTATAACTTTGTCTCGTGAGAGAGACTATGTATCCTTCCGCCTGAAGATCTAAATTTCTGTTTATGGATTTGCCGGCAATCAGTCCGATATTATACCCGAATGAGGGCAGGGATGCGGTAAGATCATCACTTTTTAGTCCCTGAAGGGTTTTGTTGTTTACCAGCCATGTATTTGACACATGTCCTGTCAGGCCAGCATAATAACCTGATCCTGACAAGGCAAACCTTTTCCCCGAACGGTCATCTGCGGAAATAGATCCATTTTGGCCATGGGTAATACTTATTTCATGCAGTCCGGCATCCTTTATATTTTCACTGCGTGAAATGAGACCCGGTTTTTCAGGGTTCTGGAGGTTTGTGATTCCCGGATCCCGCAAGGAAGGAACTACGGTTTCTGCTCCCGAAGGTGTTTCTGATATGCTGTTTTCCCGTATTTCTGGAAAATTCAGGACTGCCGGATGAAGCGGTTGTATTGTTCCGCCTTCCGGCTGAATATGCCCGGGGTGAAGATCAAACTCCTGACCATAGCCTGCCAGCATCTCCCGCGCTCCATCAATCCGGGGGGCAGCCCAAAACAATATGCCCACCCCGAT